>JALUYN010000473.1 GCA_027012915.1 Cellvibrionaceae bacterium | reverse complement strand
GGAAATTCCCAGTCCGCTGTCAGGAAAAATTACCAAAGTATTGGTCAACGAGGGCGATTCAATTGGTGAGGGGGCGCCGGTTTTTGAAGTGGAAGTGTCCGGCGCTGAATCAACCGCGGTGAAGGAGCCCGAGAGCCCCATCGCTGAAGAGCCAGCATCAGAGGTCGAGCTTAGCAAAGCTGAGGAGGCCGCGCCCGCAGACAATAAAGCGGCGTCGAACGGTTCCTCTGTATCTGAGCAAACGGTGTGTGTTCCGGATGTTGGCGGTAGTGATACCGTCGAGGTGATCGAAGTATGTGTCGCCGATGGCGACTCGGTTGCCGAAGGGGATTCTCTGGTAGTGCTGGAGAGCGACAAGGCTTCCATGGAAATCCCGGCTCCGGCGGCGGGTACCGTAGTGTCCATGAAATTGTCGGAAGGCGACAAGGTTGCTACAGGTGATGTTATTGCTTTGATGGCAGTGGCAGGCTCGCCTGAGTCGGCGAGCCCGGATACTGCGGCCGCCGCTCCGGCAACTGTCGAAGTAGCAACGCCCCCGCCTGTGGCGTCGGTGCCATCCAGCGAAGCCGTGAGCAAGCCGGCCACAGCCATTGACACGGCCAGGGACGCGGCCAGAGACACGGTCGATGCTGCTGAGGCATCCGCCTACGCGGGGCCCGCGGCGCGTAAATTGGCCCGGCAGTTAGGCGTAGACCTGACGCGAGTTGGTTCGTCCGGGCCTCGCAAACGCGTTACCCGCGAAGATATCCGTCACTATGTACAACAAGTGGTCGAGCAGGTGGAATCTGGCAAAGTCAGCAGCGGTTCTGGTATTCCTCCGATCCCGGAAGTGGATTTTGCCCAGTTTGGTGAAGTCGAACTGCAGAAGATGAACAAAGTGGCCAAGCTGACGGTTCAGAATATGTCCCGTTCCTGGCTCAATGTCCCCCATGTGACGCAGTTTGATGAGGCGGATATTTCCGAGCTCGAGGCGTTTCGAAAGTCCATGAAGGCAGAGGCAGAACAGCGGGGTGTCAAGTTGACTCCGTTGCCGTTTTTGATGAAAGCTGCCGCGTCCGCCCTGGTGCGGGAGCCTTCATTCAACGTCTCA
Organism: Cellvibrionaceae bacterium; assembly: GCA_027012915.1. The sequence goes on along the minus strand of JALUYN010000473.1, from coordinate 9,080 downwards.
CTGCATGCTGACGGTGAGCACAAGGTACAGAAAAAGTATGTGCACATAGGTATGGCCGTGGACACGCCCAACGGTCTAATGGTGCCTGTTATCCGCGATGTGGATCAGAAGAGCCTGTGGCAGTTGGCCGCAGAAACCGGCGAGATGGCCGCCAAAGCCCGAGCTGGTAAACTGATGCCAAAAGATATGCAGGGCGGCTGTTTTACGATTTCCAGTTTGGGAGCGATTGGCGGCAACGGTTTCACTCCAATCGTGAATGCCCCGGAAGTGGCGATTATGGGGGTGTCCAAAGCGCAGATTAAACCGATCTGGAACGGCTCGGAATTTGAGCCGCGGCAGATGTTACCGCTGTCGGTATCCTATGATCATCGAGCTATCAATGGCGCTGACTGTGGACGTTTCTTCACCTATCTGGTGGAAGTGCTGGGAGACATTCGCAAGCTATTGTTGTAATGGCGCAGAGCAGTATTGGCGCACTACAGTGATTGAAACACTTCCTTTGGTGGTGCCGTAAGCGGTACCGCCGGGAAGTTGTGACGCTGCAAGTAGTGGACAAATTTCAATGTCCTGAAGCCGTCAAACCATAGATGGAAGTGCGTCAATTTCTGTTCAGGGGTTTTGTTTTTCAGGTGTATATTTAGCTCAGTTGCACGCAGATCTTGAAGTGCGTTTTGGGTGCATTCAGGAAGCTCGGCGATTACTTCTGTTAGGTTGCCGCCTGTGGCGAAGATTTCCGAAACCGATCGCAACAGCTGTTTAAGGTGCGCAAAAATCTCTGGTGCATAATCGGTTCGAGCTATGCCCTGTTGCTGGGTGCTGAGGATTTTCTCGACGGCAGGGCCGGTGCCAAAGGGGACGCGATGGGAGACCCGGGGTTCCAATTCAATCTCGCTGTCTGGTGTGACTATATGCCCTAGTTTGGCGAGTTTGTTGAGGAGATAAAAATCTTCACCGCCGGCGCGCTTTGGGAAACCTCGCACCTGGCAGTAGGCTATATAGTCCGCGGCGATAATGCTCCCGAGCGTGTGGAACGCGTAGGGTGACTGCGCCCAATGCAAGCCTTCAACGTAGTAGTCCAGGCTGGTTTGATAGAGTTGTGTGGCCGTGCAGGCCATGGAGCCTGTCTGGCGATGATGGTATTTATAGGTCAGAGCAGCGGCTTCAAGATTTTCAGCGGCAGCAAAATAGTTCATGGGCAGATGAGCATCGGCATCGGTGCTGTGAATCCAGTGGCGCTCGATAATCGCCGAGTCGATCAATTGAACACAGAGGTCGGCGGCAATTTTCCGCGCTAATCCCACTCCCTGCTTACGCGGTATTGGCTGACTTCTATAGCGCTCCACCATCAGTATTCCCCAGTGGGGCGTTCCCAGTAGCGTCAGGTTGTTCTGCTGCCAGATGCCAGGAAGGGCAGTCGTCAGGTATTCTTCCAGCTGTCGATTGGTCGGGCTGCTGGCAACTGTATCCGGTTGGTTAATAACCACAATGGCCAGCGCCCGGTTACTTTGAAGCAGGCCTTCGCTGCAGATGAGTCGATCAATAAAGTCCGGTGTTTCGTCGTAGGCGGGGATAATGACGCAGTGTTGGTATCGGCAGTGATCGGGGAAGTCCTGCAGTGCCGAGCACTCGGGCTCGGCGTAGTTCTTCAGGTATTTTTTGATGGCGTTCATCAATGCAGGGCGGCGCGAATGGGCAGTTCGCGAACGATGTCTGCCTCAATATCCAGCAATTGGTCCATGCGTTCTTCGACATCGGCCTTGGGAAAGTACTCCAGCGCCAGATCGTAGAACAGAGTGTTGTGGCGGCCTTCAGATTCGGCAATGGCTTGGTAGAAGCGTTTCAGTTTGCCGGGCTCCAGTGCTTCGCCCACCAAGCCAAAGCGCTCACACCCGCGGGCCTCGATGATGCCGGCGGTAATCAATCGATCGAGAAAGTAGGCGTCGCTGCCCTTGCGAATGCTCTTGCGAAACTGATTGATATAGGGATCTTTTTCATCTGCACTCAGCTGTACGCCGCGTTCGATCATTATTTTAACCACAGAGCGAAAATGGCTCATTTCCTCAATGGAGAGGTCCATCATTGCTTCCACCAGACGGGTTCTGTCCGGGTAGTGGGAGAGCATGGAGATGGCCATGCCAGAAGCTTTTTTTTCGGCGGCGGCGTGGTCTTGTAGGAAGCGATTAAAGTCTTCGAGGACCGCGTCGGTCCATTCCCAGGGGGTGGCGTATCTCAGTTCAAACATCTCTATGCTATCTCGGTACTGTTTTGCTTGCAGCGGCGTGGTTGCGAGCGGCCAGAAGGCAGAATTGGCGGGCTGTATTTTATGACCACTCAGTCTATAATCAGGTCCGCCGCGGGCGCCGAGCAAGGCGTGGCGCGGGCGAGAGCATAGCGGGGAGCCCCCCGAAAAGCCAGTATGCAAACTCTATTGAGGATTTAACAGCATGATTATCAAGCCAAAAGTGCGTGGGTTTATTTGTACTAACGCTCATCCCCAGGGATGTGCCGCTCACGTTCAAGAGCAGATTGACTACATTCAGCAGCAGACCCCTATTGCAGGTGGTCCCAAAAACGTCTTGGTGATTGGCTGCTCTACCGGCTATGGCTTGGCGTCGCGTATTACTGCGGCTTTTGGTTCCGGCGCTAGTACCCTGGGTATTTGTTTCGAAAAGCCGCCCACCGAAAAGCGCACTGCCTCGGCGGGCTACTACAATACGGCTGCTTTTGAGCAGGCGGCCAAGGCCAAAGGCCTGTACGCTGAAACCATTAATGGCGACGCCTTCTCTCACGAGTGTAAGGACAAGGCTGTTGCGATGATCAAAGAAACCATGGGTAAGGTGGACCTGGTGGTCTACAGCCTGGCGTCGCCGCGTCGTCAGGATCCGGATTCAGGCGAACTCTATAGCTCTGTACTGAAACCCATCAACGAAGGCTACACCGCTAAAAACCTGAACACCGATACATTGAAAATTTCTGACATCACGGTAGAACCTGCCAACGATGAAGAAATTGCCAATACCGTAAAAGTCATGGGTGGCGAAGATTGGGAGCTTTGGATCGATGCGCTGCAGAAGGCTGACGTGCTCAACGATGGTTGCCAGACCGTTGCTTACACTTATCTGGGTGAAAAACTCACCTGGCCCATCTACGGTCACGCCACCATTGGCAAGGCCAAAGAAGACCTGGACCGCGCCGCAGCTGCCATTACCGGCAAATTGGCTGCACTCAGCGGTGGTGCGAATGTTTCTGTATTGAAGGCGCTGGTGACTCAGTCCAGCTCTGCTATCCCGATTATGCCTCTGTATATTTCACTGCTGTACAAAGTGATGAAAGAGGAAGGGACCCATGAGGGCTGTATTGAGCAGTTGTACCGCCTGTTCACCGAAGGTGTATACAGTGATTCGCCGCGCCTGGATAACGACAACCGTTATCGCATGGATAATCTGGAATTGTTGCCGGAAATTCAGGCCAAAGTAGAGGCTCTGTGGCCGCAGGTTACCGAAGAGAACCTGATGCAGCTGACGGACTACAAAGGCTATAACGAAGACTTCTTGCGTTTGTTCGGTTTTGGCTTTGACGATGTGGACTACGAGGCCGAGACCAGCCCGGTCGTTGAGGCTAATTTCAAGTAAGAGTCTGGCTATTTAGAAAGAAATTATCCTCGCGGTTGGCTTGCGGGGACATGGGATTCGCCGCGCATTATTTTATAATGGGCGGCGTTTTCGTTTCTGAATACCATAAAAAAACAAACTGGGGTGGGCAATTATGGCGGATCTTCATACGACACTGGTGCATTTCGAACTGGAGCAGGGCAAGCCGGTTCAAATCAGCCCCCTGGTACGTCGGCTCACTGCAGATAATGCGAATGTCTTCACCGGCCCTGGTACCAATACTTACATTGTCGGAACTGAGCGCTACGTCGTGGTTGACCCTGGTCCGAACGACCAGGCCCATATTGATGCCATAATGGCGGCTACTGGTGGGCGCATCGACAAGATTCTGGCCACCCACTGTCATGAGGATCACTCTCCAGCCGCTGCGCCGCTGGCAGAACTTACCGGTGCTGAACTGGTGGGGATGAAAGTGGCAAACCATTCCGAGTACCTGGACGATACCTTCCTGCCGGAAAATGATGTTGTCGACGGCGATATTGTTGACGGCGACGGTTTTCGACTGCGCTGCATCATGACGCCGGGACATCTAAAACAGCACGTGTGCTTTTTGTTGGAAGAAGAGCATCTACTGTTTACCGGGGATCACATTATGCAGGGAGCCACGGTAACCATTATTCCGCCTCACGGTGGCTCCATGAAGGACTATTTCGAATCACTGTTAAAACTTAAAGGACAGGGTATCGAGCGCCTGGCACCCGCTCATGGTCATATACTGCAGCAGGCGGAGCAGGTAATCGACGAGTTGTACGCTCATCGGGTCGCCCGCGAGGATAAAATTTTGGGTGTGCTGCAACAGCAGCGCAAGGGTACCGTTGAGGAACTGGCGCCATTGGTGTATCCCGAGCTGGAGGGTGACATTACTCGGGGAGCCCTTGCCATACTCTGGGCCCATTTGCAGAAGCTGGTCGAGGACGGCCGAGTATCTCGTCACCATGAAAAGCACTGGATCGCAGGCGAAGAAATCTGGGAAATACTGGATTAATTCTGGTAGCGGCGAGTTGGCTCCGTTTCATCCCTGTTTTTTTCTGTTTCTATCAAAGAAAAGTGGCGGGGAACTTGTGTCGGGCTGGGGGCGTCAGTAACATTACCCCCTTTGCTTGACCTGACGGAGACAACACATGATGCAAGGTAGTATGGTCGCTCTGGTGACCCCGATGCTGGAAAATAACGAGCTTGATTGGAGCAGCCTCCACAAGCTGGTTGACTGGCACCTTGAGCAGGGTACCGATGCCATTGTCGCCGTGGGCACTACCGGCGAGTCTGCCACCCTCAGCGTGGATGAGCACCTCTGCGTTATCAAGAAAGTTGTAGATCAGGTCAATGGTCGCATTCCTGTGATCGCTGGCACTGGCGCCAACTCCACTTCTGAAGCAGTTGAACTGACTCAAGCGGCCAAAGATGCCGGTGTTGATGCCTGTCTCATAGTTACCCCCTATTACAACAAGCCAACGCAGGAAGGTCTGTTTCAGCATCACTCCCATATTGCCAAATCTGTGGCTGTACCTCAGCTGCTCTACAATGTGCCGGGCCGCACTGGCTTGGATATGCTGCCAGAGACCGTACAGCGCCTGAGTGAAGTTGAACATATCGTCGGTATTAAAGAAGCCACTGGCGACATTGAGCGAGCTCGTTGGCTGGTGGAAAACACCAATGACGAGTTTCTGATTCTGTCCGGTGACGATGAGACTGCTGTCGATTTGATTTTAGCCGGTGGCAAAGGAAATATCAGTGTGACCGCTAACGTGGCTCCGGCCCAAATTGCAGAGATGTGCGCCCTGGCTCTGGCCGGTAAGGCAGACGAGGCTCGCGCTTTGAATCAACAGCTGCAGGTGGTACACAACGCCATGTTCGTGGAGTCTAATCCAATCCCGGTGAAATGGGCGGTGGCTGAAATGGGACTGATGCAGGGTGGTATTCGTCTGCCTCTGACTCCTCTGGATTCGGCCTATCACCTGCAGGTGCGCGATGCATTGAACTCTGCAGGTTTGCTGTAAATTTACTACCCACATATTTTAGATGAAAAGAATAATGATGAATCGTTTATTTGTACGTGCTTCCTTGATTGGCTCTCTGGGTTTGATGGTGGGGTGTAGCTCCCTGTTTGGCCCCGACGGCTACTTCCGCAACCGCGGTCACGATTACTTGCGAGCGGATGTGGTGGAACCTATGAAGGTGCCAGAGGCCATAGAAACCACGCACATTGAACAGCTGTACGTAATTCCACCAGTTGCCGAAGATGAAATGGTGTACAGCAGCACGTTTGAAGTGCCCCGTCCGCTGCCGATGGCGGATAATGTACTGGATGAAAAAATCAAAATTCAGAGTTTGAGCGAGCGCCGTTGGATCCTGGTGAACGCGCAGCCCACTGAAGTGTGGCCTCAGGTGCGTTCGTTTCTCGCCAGTAATAATTTGAATGTCATCTATACCAATGCCTCCGAAGGGGTAATGGAAACCAGCTGGCTTAAGTTTCAGGACAATACATCCACCAAAGATAAGTACCGAATCAAGATTGACGCCGGTATTCAGCCGCAGACTACCGAAGTTCACGTATTGCATATGAGTATGCCTTGGGAAACACCGGGGCATGGCCAGGTGAACTGGCCGGTGCGTTCGGTGGATGCCGAGCGTGAAGCCTGGATGCTGGATGAGCTGGCGGCAACTCTGGCCAACAACGTACAAAGCGGTCAGGCGGCTTCTCTGTTGGCTCAGACCATTGGTGTTAGTGATCGCGTCAAGCTGGGAGCCGACAATGGCGAGCCGATTCTGCAACTGATGCTGGACTATCCGCGAGCCTGGGCGACCGTCGGTCACGCTTTGGATTCAAGAGCATTTGAGCGCTGGGAAGAGGACGATGCTGTAGGTGTCTTCTACGTCGACTATGAAAAGCCTAACGATGAAGAAGAGGTCGTTGAGGAAGAAACCAAGGGTTTCTTTGGGCGTTTGTTTGATTTTGGCGGCGCAGATGAAGAAGGTGAAAACGCTGAATCCAAACGTTCCGGATCCGCATCTCCGTATGCTCTGAGCGAAGTGCTGGCGCACTTGCAGTTGGAGGATACTCCTGAAAACCGCAAGATCTTTTCATCGGTTGCCAGCGGAACGTCCGAACCGCTGAAGAATGTACCAGGTTATCTGGTTGTAGTGCGGGGCTGGGACAACGAAGTTCAGGTGCGAGTGCGCGATGCCTATGCGCGTCCACTGGATTCTCGCAAAGCCAAGGAAATTCTCAAACTGATTCGTCTTAATCTGATCTAACGCTGGTGTCAGAGGTTTAATGCGCTACGCGTCTTTGGGCAGCGGCAGCCGGGGTAATGCCACCCTGGTTGAAGCTGCCGATCAACTGGTTCTTATTGATTGCGGTTTCACCATTAAGGAGGTGGAGCGCCGCATACAGAAGCTTGACCGCCACGTGGCGGATATCTCGGCTGTACTGGTTACCCACGAGCATGCGGATCACCTTAAGGGAGTGGCGCCGCTGGCGCGCAAGTATCGCCTGCCGGTATATATGACTCCTGGCACTTTCCGCAGTCGTGATCTGGGGCAATTGCACGATCTCAATATGATAGAAGGCTTTGGAGCGTTCAGCCTGGGCGAATTGTGTATAGAGCCGGTGGCTGTGCCTCACGACGCTCGGGAACCCGCGCAGTTTATTTTTGAGTATAAGGGCAGGCGTTTGGGCGTTTTAACGGATCTGGGCAACATCAGTGCTCATGTGGAAGAGTGCTATCGTTCTTGTGATGCGCTGGTGCTGGAAGCCAATCACGATCCACATATGCTCGCATCAGGCCCCTATCCACCCTCGCTGAAAAAGCGTGTCGGTGGTCCCTGGGGGCATCTCAGTAACCAGCAGGCAGCTGGTTTTTTGCAACGAGTGGATCTGCAACGGCTGCAACAGTTGGTTGTTGCTCATATTAGCCAACAGAACAATTCTGTAGAGCGTGCTCGCGAGGCTCTCGCGGAGACCATTGCCGATATTCCTCAGGTACTTTTTGCTTGCCAGGATGAGGGCTTTGGTTGGCAGCAGTTGTCTTGAGTGTGGTTTTGGCGTGATTTTCATTTTTCTCAAATAGGGTGTTGCCAAACGTTCGGTTTTGTATCGATTGTTAGTGCTTACTAATATTATTTTTTGGCTGCCGGTGCCATATTTGGCATTCTTTTCCACACTCCCCCAAATGGGGTATTCTTTTTGCCAAAAACCGCTTGCGTTTCTTTTTTCACTATTAAAAAACAGTTAACTATTTGATATTAAAGGGAAAATCCTTTTAGGTTAAAATTTGTACAACTTGTTGAGAGCCTTGTTTTTTGGGCTGTTGGTGACACTTTAAATACTCTATCAACAGAGATATCCACAGCATCTGTGGATTAGTACTTTGGTGTTAGCTGTCGAACCTTCATGACTGGTCGTTCACGCTGCAGGCTAAGCCTTTAACTGGCTTTTGATGATGGACTCTGCCAAAATTTGGTCGCTGGACAGGAGTTGTCTGGGAGCAGTTGTTAAGGAGATTTGAGACGTGGAAGAGCGTCGGCAGTTTGAGCGCAAATTGACATCCATTCGAGTAGAAATGGATAACCCAAGTTTCGGACGTTTGGTGGGATTCGCGAGGGATATTTCAGACGGAGGCGCCTCGGTGCTGGTTGATACAACAGAGTTGCCGCCGGTGGGAACTCTGCTGCAAGTGCGCTTCAGTCGCGTTATTGGCCGAATTAATGACGACTCCGTAACAATGAAGGTTATGAGCCTGCGGCGCAATGTTGTCGGCCTAATGTTCGTTTAGACCTGATTCAGTTTGAACAGGCCCAGGGTCAACGGCAATGTGTGGGCATTGCCAATTCACCTTTGTAGTTTTGCTGCAGTTGATGGACGTCGTCACAGTGCAGTTCCGAATTGTTATCCAGCTCAAGGCGCTCCAGTCTCGGCAGCGTTAAAATTTCGGGGATTGATTTCAGATTGTTATTGCTCAATAACAGAAGTTGCACGCGCCCCATTTGTCCCAGAGGTTTAAGATCACTGAGTTGATTGTGAGACAGATTGATTTGTTGCAGGTTATGGAACGCTTGCAGGCCTTCCAGGGTCTCAATGCCTGCATGGGAACAATTCAGCTGTATCAATTGATCCGGAGCTGTGGCCTCGGCGTCTTTAATGGCTTGGTCCAGGCAGACTTGCAGGTTGCGGTCGGCGACTTGGAAGTTGGTGTAGAGTGGTGCCGGTGAGCGAACTACGGTCTCGTTGAATGTTAATTGATACCCCTTGCAGGCGCTCAGCAAAATGCTGCCGGCAATACACAGTCCGAAGGCGATGGCGCGTCGCCAGGCGTTCATTTGTCTCATTATGCTTCCCGTCTGGTATAGAGATCACAGGGTATAATGGATACAATGAATTTCAAAATGATTGTGAACAGTCACTGGCAC
>JALUYN010000472.1 GCA_027012915.1 Cellvibrionaceae bacterium | reverse complement strand
CCAGAAACTGTCGCCGGGCCATATTAGCGGCACGCCAGTAACGTACAGATTTGGGAATGATGCACTGGAACAGCGGCCGCCAACGAAAGGCCAACCAGGCAACGACGAAGATGACTAACTGCAACAGCGATAGCTTATTGCTATGGCCCCACCAAGGCGTCAACGCCAGAAGTAAAGGGGACAGCAAGGCAAGCAATGCCGCCCACAAAGCGGGAATGTAGTGATAATCATCGCTGCGTGGCGCCAGTACACACACCACTTCGGCATCCGTTAACCTTTCGATATCGCCGATTGCCGCGCCGATCTGTTGTTGTAATTCTGTCGAAAACTGCATCACCAACCTCCTGAAGCACCACCGCCGCCGAAACCGCCACCGCCACCACCAAAGCCGCCACGTCGTGAACCGCCATAATGCCCACCGTGGTGGCCGTAAAAACCGCCCATGCCAAAGCGCCGGAAAAATATCAACGGGATAAAGAAAATCACCCACCAGGGTGGCAGCTCTTTCTCTCCCTGTGGTGGCGACCGAAAACGGTACTGCCCACCCAGTGCCTGTATAATGGCCTCGCTACCCTGGAGTACGCCCTGATCGAAATTCCCGCTACGAAACGCAGGCAGAATCACCATTTGAATGATATTGCTGGATATGGCATCAGTAAGGACGCCTTCCAGACCATACCCCACCTCAATGCGCACCTTGCGGAGGCTCGGTACCACGATCAACAACACGCCGTTGTTTTTATTCTTCTGACCGATACCCCAGGCGCGGCCCAACTGATAACCGTAATCCTCGATAGTGAGCTCCTGGAGATCCTTCAGCGTCACCACCACGACCTGATTACCGGTAGCGGCCTCATGAGCCTGTAACTGTTGTTCAAGCTGGGCTGTTGTCTTTGAATTGAGCAACCCTGCCTGGTCTACCACACGCCCCGTCAACGCTGGAAATGTGGTCGCTGCCAGTACGGGTAAAATCAGGCAGAGCATTAACAGGGCAATGCTCGCTTTGCGGACGCTACTCATCAAAATCCACCGTGGGTGCCTTTTCGGCATTGTCACTGGTGGCCTGATAGGTTTCTCGCAACTGCATATCGCTATAGAGAATCGAGTGCCATATTCTGCCGGGGAAAGTACGGATTTCCCGGTTGTATTGATTCACCGCTTGAATAAAGTCACGCCGGGCCACACTGATTCGGTTTTCCGTACCTTCCAGTTGCGATTGCAGCGCCAGAAAATTTTGATTGGCTTTTAAATCGGGGTACCTTTCCACCACCACCATCAAGCGCTGCAACGCTGAGCCCAATTCACTTTGCGCCGCCTGGTACTGCTGCAGCAACTGGGGATTATCGAGCAGCTCTTTTCCCACCTGAATGGAACCGACTTTCGCGCGTGCTTCCGTGACGGCGGTAAGCGTTTCTTTTTCGTGGGCCGCATAACCTTTAACCGTAGCCACCAGATTGGGCACCAGGTCTGCACGTCGTTGATACTGATTTTCCACTTGCGCCCAGGCGGCTTTCGCCTGCTCGTCGTAGGTGGGAATGTTGTTGATTCCGCAGCCGCTCAACCAGGGCAGCGTTAGCAAAAGCACAAATAATGATTTTATGTAGAAATGGGGAATCATCTTTCGTGAGACTGACAATGTACTCATGGCTCGTTCCTTGTTCAGTAATCGTTGGTTTATAAAAAAATGTCCGCACTGATGCCCAGTGCGATACCCAATAAAAATGTGGCAAAGCCGACTGCCACGGGCCGCCGCAATGCTTGAGCGCCAGCGGTCAATACAATGGCAAATTTAAAAATCAGATTAGCGACAAACGCAATAATCACGGCATTGACCGCCACCGGCGGTATAAGCGTTTGCGTGGAGACCAGCTTCAAATTAGAAATAGTGATAGCGTCCAGGTCCGTGAGGCCTGAAATAAATGCCACCAGATACACGCCTGCATCGGAAAATTGATCGTTCATCCAAGTTGCCAGCAGCAAAATCAGCGCAAAGGCGATAGCGAAGCCCAGTGCCGTTTTCAATTCCGCAGGATTTCTAACGTCCAGTTCAGGCAGCGTATTTTGTTTACGTGTTGCGCGGCGATAGGCCCACGTAACGTAAGCGGCACCTACCAAGCCACCACCCAACAGCCAAAGCAACATGGGCTGTAACATGGAGACTTCCACCACCGTCACCAAAATACCGATGCGGATGAACAAAACAATATGGGATAGCAGAATAATGATCCCGGCTGCGCTCGAAAATCCCGGATTCGTTTTGCTGTGACGGGCGTAAACGAGGGTTGTTGCCGTCGTGGAAACCAACCCTCCAAACAGGCCAATCACCAAAAGACCCGCTTTGCCATCCAGACAACGCAGTGCAACATAACCCGCTAAACTGAGACCACTAATTAGCACCACCAACCAACCCACCTGATAGGGATTGATCACTTCATAGGGCCCATAGAAGGTATCGGGCAAGACTGGCAATAGAATAAAAGCCGCTGCCGCAAACTGGAAAAACGAACGGATATCCTTATCGGTCAATTGCGCGGGCATTTGCCGCAATTGATCCCGAAAATACAATATGGCCGTAATAGCTATTGCCAGCGCCGCCGGAAGTTGTGGATGACCGAGCCACAAGGCATAACCCAGCCCGAACGCAATCACACCGGCCATAACCGTCGTGGTATCCGGTTCTTCAGACGTCGACCGGAACTGCGCCACAATGAGCCCGACACCCACTACAACCCCAATGGCGATGGCCAGTCCCGCATCCTGATTTAAGACACCAATGTATCCTGCCAGAGCGCCTGCCAGCGCGATAAGCGTAAATGTGCGCACCCCGGCAATGGTGTTGTGGTGACGTTCCCGTTCCAGACCGATTAAAAAGCCAATACCGATGCTTTGCGCAAACAACATCAGGTGGGCTAGCTGTGTCTGGTACTCACTCATCGATTCCATACCCTCATTGTTGTAGCGATCAATGGAGCTTTAACGCCGGGCGTAAGCGCCGATTAATACGTCCAACCAACGCCAATAAGGCCGTTCTCAGGTAACCGTGCAAGGCAATTTGATGCAATCGATAGAGTGAAATGTAGAGGTATTTTGCAATCCCCCCCTCAACAAACACCTTTTTACCCATTAAACCGGCCAATACGCCCACCGTGCTGTACTCCGCGAATGACACTAGCGAGCCGTGATCACGATAGGTAAAAGACTCACAAGGTGATCCCGCCAGTTGATTGATGATATTTTGACAAACACAGCTCGCCATTTGATGTGCGGATTGAGCGCGGGGCGGCACTCGGCTGCCATCATCCAGGGTTAGCGAGGCGCAATCGCCCAACGCGTAGATCGACGTGTCATCAGCAGAACGTAATGTCTTATCAACCACAATTTGATTGATTGGATTGGTGGTAAGACCTCCGATATTTTTCAGCGTCTCCTGACATTTGACTCCGGCGCACCAAACCACTACATCGGCCGCTATTTTCTTGTCGCCCTTCAAACTGACACCATCACGATCAACGGATTCGACCGAAGCATTGGTCAGGATGTTTGCTCCAAGGCCAGATAAAATGAGGGAGGCTTTCTGTGAGATGTGCCAAGGAAGCCCATTGAGTATCCGGTCAGAGGCTTCAATTAAATGGACCGCCAGCGAACGGCGTTGAATGGTCGAAAACCCATAGACCGGTAGATAATCGGTGATCTTATACAGCTCCGCCGCAAGCTCTACACCCGTAGCTCCACCTCCTACAACGACGACATTCAGGGGTCCTTCACTGCCAGAGGCCTTCATCTTCAGGAAGTGATTAAGTAGTCGCTGATGGAAATGATTGGCCTCTGTGACGCTATCGAGCGTAAAACAATGTTCATGCACACCGGGCACAGAGAAATCGTTACTGGCCGAACCTATGGCCAAGACCAGAATGTCATAATCAATAGTCCGTGGTGGAACCACAATGTCACCGTCATCAGCCATTAACGCTTCGAGCCGGATTTGTCTGTTTTCTCGGTCCAGACCGGACAAGGCACCCAATTGAAACTCGAACCCATGGTTGGCCGCGTGCGCCCGGTAGTCCACTCCGTCCATGTCTACGTCCAACGAACCAGAGGCCACTTCGTGAAACAGGGGCTTCCAGACATGAAACGGATGCTTATCAATCAATAAAACGGAGACAGCCCGCTGTTTGCGAAACTTCCGGCCCAACCGCGTCGCCAATTCCAATCCGCCCGCGCCGCCACCCACAATGACGATCCGTGTCATGCCTTTCATCGGCTCAGCTCCACAATCTCGCCCCTGCGAAAAATCGTCAGGGTTTGCGCTTTTCCATGAGATTCCAGCGCATGGCCAATATCCATCAGACTCTTTACTGGCGTCTCGTCAATGGCCAGAAGAACATCACCCAGAATGAAAGACTGATTACTATCAATTCTCGCGGGTATCAAACCAAACAACGCTGCCGGAGAATCCGGGCTCACACTCAGTACGGCGACGCCCTGCCGCTCAAACCGGCTGGCAAACCACTTATTCACACGCTGATCGGTAGTGAGACCCAGATCCGGCAAACGATAGCTACCGTCTCGTATAAGTCGCGGCACCACCCTTGCGATGGTATCCACCGGTACAGCAAAGCCAATTCCGGCACTGGCTCCAGAAGGTGAGTATATTGCTGTGTTAATACCGATAAGCCTGCCAGCACTGTCCAGAAGAGGACCACCGGAATTGCCAGGGTTGATCGCGGCATCGGTCTGAATCAGATCGCGAATGGTTTGTCCTGTCTCTTCGCTCAGACTGCGATCCAATGCAGAAATGATCCCGGTGGTCAGGGTATAGTCGAGACCAAACGGGTTGCCGATAGCGTATACCTTTTGCCCTACCCGTAAGTCCCCACTGCTACCCAACGGGATAGGCGCTGGAGCATCCAGTGAAGACTGAACCCGTAGCACCGCCAGATCGTGTTCAGGACTGGCGCCCACCAGTGAGGCGCTGTAAGTTCGATCGTCAGTCAGTCGGATTTGAGCAGCACTGGCCCGTTGAATAACGTGATAATTAGTGACGATATGGCCTTTTGCATCCCAGAAAAATCCAGAACCTGTACCCGCCGGCGCTTCGAATACACTGCGATTCCAGGGATTAACCACTTGGGATAATGTGGTGATAAACACCACCGAACCTCTGGCTCGTAGAAACACTTCTATCGTATTTTGTTCTTCAGCGCCCAACTCACTGCGTGGTACTATCGGGCGGTAATCCAATTCGCGGTGACTCAACCAGTCCTGCCAGCGCGAGCCCAGCCAGAAAGCGGCCAACAACCCAATGAAAAGGTAGACCAGCAGGACTCCATTGATACGTCTCGGCATCAATACCCCTCCTCAGAGGAGTATGCCGAAAAGGCAGCCTGTTGGATTTGATCGGAAACGGCGATGGTTTCCCTGATGGTGGCCAAACATTGATCATCCAGAGTTTCCTCCGCGAGCAACTGTTTGGCGGTATCCTCCAGGATAGATTGATTGAGAGCCAGTACATCGGTAGCCAACTGGAAGGCCTCATCCAACAAGGTGCTCACCGCTGCGGATACCCGTTGCGCCATATCGGGGCCGAAACGCAAACTGGAATCAGCGAGCGAAGGATCAAGAAACTGGGACTTTGGGGCGTCAATGGACAACATACCGATGTCGTCCGACATGCCATATTGGGTCACCATGGCTCTGGCAATGTCGGTGGCTTTGACCAGGTCATCGGCTGCACCGGTAGTCACTTCGCCGAATATCAATTGCTCAGCAGCCCTCCCTGCCAGCAACACGGCAATCCGGTTCTGCAAATCCTTTTTACTCATTAAGTAGCGATCTTCGGAGGGGCGTTGAATGGTGTACCCCAATGCACCGATTCCTCGGGGAATAATGGACACTTTCTGAATCGGCTGCTCCGGGCTGAGTGCCATACCGACCAGGGCATGGCCCATTTCGTGATGAGCGACAATGGCTTTTTCGTGGGGATTGATCAGTCGATTTTTCTTTTCCAGGCCAGCGATGATGCGTTCAATCGCGTTAACAAAATCTTCCATGGAAACGCTTTCGGCACCGCGCCGGGTGGCAAGCAATGCTGACTCGTTAACCAGGTTTGCCAAATCAGCGCCGGTGAATCCTGTTGTGAGCGATGCCACGGCTTCAACACTCACGGTTTTATCCGCTTGGACCTTCTTCATGTGCACCCGCAGTATCTGCTCCCGACCGATTTTATCCGGGCGATCAACTAAAACCTGGCGATCAAAGCGACCGGCTCGCAACAGCGCCGGATCAAGGATCTCGGGGCGATTGGTGGCGGCAAGAATAATCACGCCCTCCGACGGATTGAAGCCATCCAACTCTGTCAACAACTGGTTAAGGGTTTGTTCGCGCTCGTCGTGTCCACCAGACATGGGGCCGACACCGCGAACGCGCCCGAGGGCATCCAACTCATCAATAAATATAATCGCCGGTGCATGGCTTTTTGCCTGTTCAAACAAGTCGCGGACGCGTGCGGCACCTACGCCGACAAACATCTCAATAAATTCGGAGCCACTAATTGAAAAAAATGGCACGCCTGCTTCACCGGCAACTGCTCGGGCAATCAGCGTTTTTCCGGTACCCGGTGGGCCCACCAGCAACACACCTTTGGGAATATGCGCACCGAGACGACTGTAGCGCTTTGGTTCTTTCAAAAAACTAACCACTTCAACCAACTCTTCCTTGGCTTCGTCAACACCAGCGACATCCTCAAAGTTAACGCCTGTGTCTTTTTCAACTAACACTTTGGCTTTGCTTTTGCCTAAATTCATCATCCCGCCCATTCCCTGTTTGTCAGCGAACTTGCGAAACATCAAAAACCACACGAGAAAAAATACCAGTGCCGGTGCAACCCAGCCAATCAACGTAGCCAGCGGTCCACCTGAAATTACCCCTTTGTAATCCACCTTATAGGGGGACAGTTTTTCTGCCAGATCAATATCGACCCTGGGCGTAACAAAGTGATCTTTGCCTTCGATTGGCTCCTTAAAACTGCCACGGATCGTCTGCTGATCAACGACGAGATCCTTCAGCCAGCCCTGTTCCAGGTATCGCTCGAACTCACTGTAGCTGAGTTCCACCTGGCTGGCGGTATGCCCCCAGAAGCTTTGAAACATCACGATCCCCCATAGGGCGACCACCAAATAGATGACGTTCAATTGCTTTTTTTTGTCCATATTTTTGCCCATCAGTGATGACCGTGGTCGCTTGTGAGGTGCGCCAGGTTGTCGAGCTCGCACTCCTCACTGTAATGAATAAAGCCCCGCTTGATCCGGTCCGCTACGCCGGATTTTAGCTTGCCCGGTGATTGATCAATGGCCGCTTCAATCTCTTCAAGGGATACTTGCAAGAGATCATAAGTGACATAGAGAAAGGTCTCTTCAAATAGCAGGGATTCTATTCCCATCAGTGACAGCAGGGATTGTTCCATTACGGCCTTTAGCTCTTCATCAATGGGCTCGGAGAAACCAATGCGACGCTTTTTTAACGCCTTCTGCCCCTTTTGCTTTGGCGACAACCCGTGTTTAGGATCGCCAACAAACAAATGTGGATGCGCTTTAAATCGATCCAGACACTGAGAAGAGCAAAAATAGTGATCGACGCCCTGATAATTGAATAACAGGGATCGATTGATTTTTGTCATATGACAAACAGGACAATGTATGGTGAATGCTAACTTGCTCATGGACATTATTTTCTCTGCGATGGGTTAACACCATTCATGAGCTGGTAGACCTCACTCTCGGTGGTCAACACTAAGGTGGTTGATGGATCGATAACCTGTTTATAGGTATCCAAAGTTTTCACCAGATCATAGAGTTCACGCGCCGATTTCGACTGATTGTAGGCAGCCGAATAGATTTCAGTGGCCTTGGCATCCGCCACACCCTGAATGGACTGAATTTCACGATAGGCTTCGGACTCGATACGTTGCAAATCCTTCTCCTTGTTACCGATTATCTTGGCAGCTTCACCGGCTCCCTCGGAACGAAAACGTTCTGCGATCTGTTGGCGTTCACTGATCATACGGGCATAGATTTTTTGGCGGACGCTTTCGTTGTAATTGATGCGTTTGAAACGGATATCGAGCAACTCAATACCAAACTCGGCAAGCTTTACCGCCGCTGCTGAAAATATGTCCTCTTCAATTTGCCGCCTTCCTCGTTGGATCGGTAGTAATTTTCCCACTTCTGCTTTCGTTAACAGCGGATCAACAGCGGGTTTTCTACCTTTGGTGGTGCGAACAATTTCAATCAATTCATGCTTGGCCACTGCGTTGCGGGTCTCGCTGCCAAGAATATCTTCCAGTCGTGACTGAGCACTGCGCTCATCGCGCAGACGCAGAAAATACTGAAGTGGATCTTTTATCCGCCAACGGCCAAAAGTATCGACAGTGATGTAAAGCTTGTCCTTTGTCGGCATATCGTTGGCCGAGCCATCCCAGAGCAAAATGCGCTTTTCGATACGATTGACTTTCTGGATAAACGGTATCTTAAGTTTAAGACCTGCTTCGTTAATGATATCGCCCACCGGCTTACCAAACTGGGTAATGATGACCTGCTCGGTTTCGTTGACGGAGTAGAACGCCTCGTAGGCAACAATCAGCAGTGGAAAAAAGATCGCCAACGCGATATAGGCTATACGGTTCATTGTGCGCCTCCTTGCATAGTATTGAGTTGCAGCAGAGGCAGCACCGAAGCAGCCCTGTCATCGAGCACGATTTTATTTTTTACCGCAGGCAGAACCTCCTGCATGGTTTCCAGATAGAGCCTCCGGCGAGTCACTTCCGGCGCCTTGACGTATTCCGCTAATAGGGCGTTAAACTTGGCCGCATCGCCTTCGGCCTGGTTCACGCGCTGCACGGCATACCCCTGAGCCGCCTGGATCGACCGCTCTGCGGTGCCCCTTGCCTGGGGAACCGCCTTGTTGTATTCACCCCTGGCTACATTGATCATACGCTCGCGTTCTTGTTGAGCCTCGTTCACTTCATCAAAGGATGCCTGCACCGGTTTTGGCGGATTGACATTTTTAAGCTGCACCTGGTCAATGCGCAGCCCCATTTCGTAGAGATTGACGACCTCCTGCATCTTGGCCTGTGCACTCGCCTCAATATCTTGACGACCAATGGTTAACACTTCATCCACCGTTCGATCACCAATCACCTCCCTCATCACCGATTCGGATATATCGCGCAATGCATCGCCGGGATCGCGCACTTTAAACAGAAAATCAAAGGCATTTTCGATGCGAAACTGGATAACCCATTCCACCAAAGCGGTGTTCAAATCCCCGGTAACAATCGTAGTTTCCAGTTCCCACTCTCTCGGGTCAGTCATTTGTTTTGTGAAGGTCGCTCCGGGCGTACCAAAACCGAACTCTTCCTTTAATTGGCGCTTGATCGGTACCTGGATTACCTGGTCAACACCGAAAGGAATTTTAAAATGCAATCCTGGCTCCACCACATAGTGGTAATGGCCAAAGCGCTGTACGACACCCACGGATTCTGCAGACACCGTATAGTAGCTGCTGTATCCCAGGTACAGTACGAGTGCAACAATAATCCCGATAACGATCTGTCGAGGCGTCACCGGAATGTCCGGTATTGGCTGGTTGGCCTGCTCATTCATACTGTATTCTCCTTAGGTCATGCGAGACGTGATCGCCTCGACGATTGATTCTGCATTGCAGCCATTGGCTTTCAGTAACCCCTGCGTATCTAATGTGCCGCCACGATTTCGATACCCAAATGCCAGACAGCGATCACGGCCCAAGTCCAGTGGTCGACATACACCCAACAGGACTTCAGGACGTAAATGGGACACAAAAATACGCAAACCAATTGCATCATCAAACAGCTCCGCCTGCTGAACTGACGTGCTAACGAATCGTTCTTCATGCTCATCGCGGGGACTGCGAAAACGGCCAGGCTCAAGCAAATAGGTAAGACGGCAGCCAATGTTTTTTTCTCTGAGACGTTGAGCAACTTCTTGGCAAACCTGTAGTTGATAAGCGCCGACTGCAATCAATTGAACATCAACACTGTTATCCTCTTCCAGCGTCAACGCACCACAATCCACTAACTGTTTAGCTTGCTCAGAGCTGAGAACGGTAGCCATGTCCTGTTTGGGAATGGTCATGGCCCAAATCTGTCCCTGACTCTGA
>JALUYN010000471.1 GCA_027012915.1 Cellvibrionaceae bacterium | reverse complement strand
GGCCTTGTTTCGCGTGTCGGGCAGCGTCACACCGAAGTGTTGCGCCACATCGCGTAGCGCCTTGCCCTTGGTCAGGTGCTTATAGTGCTCCGCAAACGTGAAAACATCCCCGCCGGCGTCGCAGGAGTGACACTTGTAGCGGTCCTCGTTGTCGCCAAAAACGGTGAAGCAGTCCTTGTGCCCGCAGAACGGGCACGGGTTGAAGCGGATGCTGTTGCCGACGCGTTTGGGCGCTGAGTCGGCGCTGTGCTGGATGTAGTCGATCAGGTTAGATCGGTCCTTGACCTGTCGAAAAATGTCCGTGCTGTCGTTTTCCTGCTGTTTTGCTTGTGCCATGGATACTAGATTCCTTCCATGAAATAGCTGGTTAGTATGTACACGTTACAATTAGGCTGCGTGATCTGTTTGCACATCAATTGAAGCGCCACGCCAGAAGTTCCACAGATCGCGCAGTAGCCTTTTTTCGATGTAGCGCTGCGCGCGCCTATGCAGGTGCATCGCAGTTCGATTCTGATCCGGGTTCAGCTTCTTGTCGGTAACTTTTGTTAATGGTGGTAAACCGCGCTGCTGCCAGCTCTTTACCGTGGCACTGGTGACTGTGACCGGAATCAGCCCTTCATCCAGCGCTTTCTGGTGCTCGATACTGAGCCGCTGCAAATACAGATCCCGGTATTGGTTCTGCTTTTTAAGCAGTGAATCGCCAATCGAATACATGATGGCTCGTCGGCGTGGTGAGTAGCCGTGTTCAATAGCGGCCGGCCCTTTTACTCTGCGTTGGCGCTCTGTGCCTATGACAGCCAACCCGAAGCGCTTCCACAGTTTGGCCGGATTGGCGTAGTTGTCGATGTCTCCCGCTTCACCCAGAATTTGAGCCACGCCCAGCTGACCCAGTCCGCAGATGCTCTCTACGAAGTGGTTCACCGGCAATTGATTTACCAACGCGATGAGGCGTTTTTCTTCTTTTTTACGCCTCAACTCTAATTGTTTGCGCGCCGTCATGAGGTCCATTGTCGCGCCAAACGCAATGCGATCCAGTGGATTCTCCCCTGTCCCCAGCGCCTTATATAGCTCGTCGGCTTGTGTTTTATCACCAACGGTCAAGCGGTAACAAATGCTCCTGATGCGTTGCGTCATGCTCGTTTCCGCTGAAAGGTAATCTTCGCGCCAGCGGTGTCGCTCTTTCAGTTCGTCTATTATGGTGCACATAATGCGTTCCTCCTGGTTAGGTGTGCCGGCAGCACAAAGGTGGGTGACACAGTTATCAAGGCCGGCACGAAAAAGGTGAGCCGCATCATATGTGTGGGTAACAATCATGCAGTGGCGGCTCGATAAACTCATTACATCATTGCCTTGGATTTATCACTGATCCGTTCTATGGCACTAATATCAAGGGTGGTTTTGAGAACCTCTCCAACGTTTAATTCATCGGCGAGCATTTTGAAGAAATGTCCGCGTTGTTTATGCGTCCTCGACAGGTTGAAGTGGTAATCGGCTATCTCAAGGAGTTCTGTTTTGGTCGCATCCCCCAATTTAAGATTGTCTCGTAAGGGGTATTCATACCAATTGTGGGCGCTCGCAGCGATCAATCCTCTCGTCTTGTTCGGTTCAGTCTCTGGCCGTGATGCTTTTGGCTTGTGCGTTTTTTTGAAATATTGATCTCTGGCTCTCAACTGGAGTCTCTGGATAGCATTCCAGCAGGCCTGGCTCAATAAGGGGTGAAGAATCGCGTTGCGGACTGCAGTATTTTC
>JALUYN010000470.1 GCA_027012915.1 Cellvibrionaceae bacterium | reverse complement strand
GGATAATCTGGAGGCCGGACTGGGGGCGAGTGATGCCTTTAAACAGAACATCTATGCTCAGGTCTTGAACTTTGTCGCCGACGGTGTTTCAGAACGCTGCCAGAGGTTGATTCGGGCGTTGGAGGCTAGATCCGGAGTCAGCAATACTCTGACGCCCGAGCCCTATCATCTGGGGGACTTGGTGTGACTATTGAATCCCGCGAAGTACACCCAGGGATCCGTGCAGACAGAAATCGTTCTCTGCGTATCGTCGCCGATGAGAACATTCCCTACGTCAAAGAGTTTTTTTCCGACTTCGGCGAGATTACAACCCTGCCGGGGCGCTCTATGACGGCAAAGGATATACAGCACGCCGATGTCTTGTTGGTACGGTCTGTTACACGAGTCGACAGCCAGCTACTCGAGGGCAGCCGAGTGGGATTTGTCGGCACTTGCACCATCGGGGTAGACCACCTGGATCTCGACTACCTGGCGCGGACCGGGATTATCCATAGCAGTGCGCCGGGCTGTAATGCCAATTCCGTGGTGGAGTATGTTTTCAGCGTGTTGTCTCATCTACGTCCAGACTGGCTGCAGCGTAGTTTTGGCATTATCGGCTGCGGCAATGTGGGTGGCGCTCTCTACGGGAAGCTCAAGGCTTTGGGCCTGAACGTCAACTTCTATGACCCTTTGTTGAATCTGACATCCCATGAGGAGTACCGCGATTTGGATGATCAGGTCAGTCTGGAACAGGTTCTTGCAGCTGATGTCATTGCCATGCACGCTCCATTAACTCGTACCGGAGCGCACCCCAGTTATCATCTATTGGGCGCTGATCAATTGTCGCTGCTAAAGCAAGGGGCATTGTTGATTAACGCCGGGCGTGGTCCGGTCATCGATAACAGCGCGCTGAAACGGATTCTGCTTGAGCGAAACGATATTGATGTTGCGCTGGATGTTTGGGAACTCGAGCCCTTTGTCGATCCGCAGTTGCTGCCGGATATTGCCATGGCCACACCTCATATCGCCGGTTACAGCTTTGACGGTAAGGTGGAAGGCACAGCGATGATTTATCGAGCTCTGTGCGACTATTTGAAAGTGCCAGCGCAGAAAACCGCACAGCAGTTGCTGCCGCAAGAGTACAAGGTGCTGGACAATCTGAGCGGTTCAGCTCAGCAGATTCTCAATCAGGCTATCCGTTATGGCTATGATGTGGCAATTGACGATCAGAGCATGCGTGAGCAGTTGCAAAGGGCAGCCAGAGACAGTGACACCACATCATTGCAAACCGTTTTCAGTGAGGTTTTTGATGGGCTTCGCAAAAACTACCGTGTACGTAGGGAGTTTTTTACGACAGAGGTAAGGCTGGCAAATGGCGCAGTTTCAGGAAGTGAGCCGAGGCTGCAAGCTATGCTTGATGAGCTTGGTTTTTCCGCCCCTGGCAAATAACTGCGACGACAGGATTGGGAGTATTACAAAAAGACCTCGTGGAGATCAGAAGGTGATGAAACCGTACTTTTTAGGCGTCCGGTCTTGCTCCTGACTGAGCTGCTCCAGCGCGGAGTCGATCATTTCCGCGGTCATTGGTATTTCCTGACCGTGGCTATCAATAATGGCGCCGCCATGGAAATCTCTCTGGAAAAAATCACTGTTGGACTGAGTTTGAGCCTGAACATTTAACATAAGACCACCTATAACTTCTCTACTCTAACTTGCGTTGGCTGCAATATAGGTTCCTTCTATGACGCTTTCGTTACACTGGGGTGAATTGTTGAAGGCGTGAAACGCTTGGAGCGTAGATTAAGTATATGCCCCAGGTTTGATTTGATCGCTGTTATTGCGCTTTTCTCTAGATGAAAATGGCATAAGTCCGAATCACGGGGCCTGGCAGTTATGGAAATAAACTCGACCACTTAGAATAAATATTGCGATGAATAACGTAGAACACAGCCTCCATATTGGGTTGGTAATCAATCCTACCGCCGGTATTGGCGGGCCTGCGGCGCTCAAGGGTAGCGATGACAAAGCCTTGGTAGAGCGGGCCTTGGCTGAAGGCGCCGAACTTCGAGCTGAGAAGCGCGCGGCACGCTGTCTGGGGCAATTGGCTAAACGCTGTCCCGGCGCAGTAAAAGTAAGTACCTATGGCGGCTCTATGGGGCAGCAGGTGGCAATTGAGTGCGGCTTTGAGCCGCTGGTTGTAGGGCATCCGCAAACCGAGAAAACCAGCGCGGAAGACACTCAGCGCGCCGTGGCCGACCTCGTAGCTGAGTCGGTGGACATTCTGGTGTTTGCCGGAGGTGATGGCACGGCGCGGGATGTCTGTCAGGCCATAGGTGAGCACACCCCTGCGTTGGGAATTCCCACGGGAGTGAAAATGCACTCCGGCGTATTTGCGGTATCCCCTGAGGCTGCCGCCGAGCTGTTAGAGCTGATGATTCGTGGAGAACTGGTGGATATCCAGCCTCAGGAGGTTCGAGATATCGATGAGGCAGCACTGCGTCAGGGCATTGTGAAGAGCCGCTATTTTGGCGAGTTGAGTGTGCCCCAAAATGGCCAGTTCGTGCAGCAGGTTAAACAAGGTGGGCAGGAAGTCGAAGAGCTGGTGCTGGATGATATCGCCGCAGAGCTGATCGAGAACCTGGACCCGGAAACCCTGTATCTGGTCGGGGCTGGAACAACGCCTCAGGCCTTTATGGACCAGCTGGGTTTGCCCAATACCCTGTTGGGAGTTGACGCTGTGCTTGATGAACAGCTACTCGATAGTGATATGGATGCCGCTTCGATAGAGGCTCTCGTCGAAATGCACGCGGGCCCCATTCAGGCGATATTGTCTGTTACCGGTCAACAGGGGGCGTTGTTCGGGCGTGGCAATCAACAGTTTACCGCGAAGATTTTGCGTCGTTTAGGCCGAGATGCGATTGTGGTAGTGGCTACCAAGACCAAAATTCGATCGCTGCAGGGGCGCTCGTTATTGATGGACAGTAACGATGTGCAACTCGATCGTCAGTGGCAAGGGTACATACGGGTGATTACGGGTTACCGTGATGCCATTCTCTACCCGCTGGGAGATTGCCCGGACCATACCAATTTAAAAAATGAAGTACAGGGTAACGCATAAATGATAGCGCCTATTGAACAGGTAATGGCTCGTCTGGGCGAGTTGATCAACGCTGGCACGCCAGTGGCTCAGTGGGACAGTCAACGACTATTTCATGGGCGCGGTTGTTGTTTCCCCGGGTTTGAGCAGGTC
The DNA here is from genome assembly GCA_027012915.1 of Cellvibrionaceae bacterium. Next base: position 7,021 of record JALUYN010000470.1, on the reverse strand, counting down.
ACCGTCGATTTGTTTTCACCGGTCTTGAGGCTGACGCTCTATAAGCCTTTGGAAGAGATCCTGGAAACGGCTTTGATTCAAGGGCTTACGGAAATCGTCGAGTCCCACGAGCTTGGCGCTTTGCAGGTACAGCGACGTTTTCTGGATGGGGCACCGGCTGAGACTGTATGGGGTGAATTGCCCGAGTCATTGCGCGCTCGCCGTGGAGAATTGCTGTTCCCTATTACCCTGGACGGGCGTCAAAATGTGGGGTTCTTTCTGGATATGGAGCCTGGGCGGCGATGGTTGGAACAGCGCGCTGAAGGCAAGCGGGTTTTGAATTTGTTTGCCTATACGTGTGCATTCTCCGTGGTCGCACAGGCCGCTGGCGCAGCAGCGATTGTCAATGTGGATATGAGTTCGTCGTCCTTGTCCCAGGGCCGCGAAGCCCATCGCATCAATAATCAGCCTACCGATAATGTTCGCTTTCTGTCAGAGGATATTCTCAAATCCTGGGGGCGAATTCGCCGCGCTGGGCCCTATGATGTGGTGATCATGGACCCACCGTCGTATCAGCCGGGGAGCTTCGTTGCGGAAAAAGACTACGGCAAGTTACTGCGGCGTATTCCCGAGTTACTACCCGAGGGTGGCGATATTTTGGTGTGTTTGAATTCGCCGGAATTGGATGAGGAATTTATTGCAGGGCTGATGGCTGAAGAATGCCCCGGTTGTCGCTTGGTGGAGCGGTTACCGGGGCATCCGGATTTTCCAGACGTTGATGTTGGAAAGCAGCTAAAACTCTTACATTTCTGTTATTCGATTTAGGCCTAACTGTAATTTCTGGATTGCACCATGAGGTGCTGAACAATTCTGCGGATCTCTGCAGATGCACCTTCTTTCAGAGCTTCTTTCAGAAGAAAGATGTTGGACGATTGGCTCTCTCGAACGGACAGGGGCAGGTGCTCGTCGTCATCGTGGGGGGGAGTGAATGCGGCTCTGGCAGATAACAGGGTAAAGGCCTTGTGGCTTAATACAGCCTGATCCAGAGCTTCCTGGCGTACGGTTTCATCGTAGTGGAGGTAGCCTGCGTCGGCTAGCCAGATGGCGGCCCCGAAGCAGGATTGATGTCGCTCGCTGTGCAGACCGTATTCGTCGGGCGTATCGGGGCCGCTGATATCTTCTACAAAAAGCAGGGTTTTTCTCGGGAATGAGCGATACAAAGACACCAGGATCTTCCCGGTGTCTTTGTAGAAATCGTCGATGTGAATGTCGCTCATAAATTGTCCTGTGTTTGGAATTATTGGCTGTAGCGTTCGATAAACTGGCCAAACTTGGTCAGTGCATCATCCAGCTCGTCGGCTCTGGGCAGAAATACCACGCGGAAATGATCGGGCTTATTCCAGTTAAATGCCGTGCCTTCAACCAATAGAATTTTCTCCTGCAGGAGAAAATCCAGCACCATTTGTTGGTCGTTGTGAATTTTGTGACGGTCCAGATCGATCTTTGGAAACAGGTACATGGCACCTTTGGGTTTGACGCAACTTACGCCAGGTATATCTTTAATTTTCTCCCAGGCCATATCTCGCTGTTCGCGCAGGCGCCCACCCGGAGCCACCAGTTGGTCGATACTCTGGTGCCCCCCCAGAGCAGTTTGCACTGCGAGCATGGCGGGTACATTGGCACACAGGCGCATGGAAGACAGCATTTCCAAGCCTTCGATGTAGTTGGCGGCCTTGTGCTTGGCTCCACTGATTACCATCCAGCCGGAGCGGAAGCCCGCCAGACGATAGGATTTGGACAGGCCGTTAAAACTGATACACAGCACATCGTCCGCGAGACGCCCCATGGGTACAAACTCGGCATCATCGTAGAGAATCTTGCTGTAGATTTCGTCGGCAAAGATGATCAGGTTGTGTTCGCGCGCCAGTTGAACGATCTGCTCCAGTAACTCCTGGCTGTAGACCGCGCCTGTAGGATTGTTGGGGTTGATAATGACAATGCCACGGGTTTTATCGGTGATTTTTGAGCGTATATCGTCAATATCCGGAAACCAGCCAGCTTGTTCGTCACAGGTATAGTGCACGGCTTTGCCGCCGGCGAGATTCACCGCCGCTGTCCACAGTGGATAGTCGGGGGAGGGTAGCAGCATTTCGTCGCCATTATTAAGCAGCGCTTGCATGGACATCATGATCAGTTCGCTGACGCCGTTGCCGAGAAAAATATCATTGATTTCTACATTGGGGATGTCGAGGCGCTGGCACTCCTGCATGATTGCTTTACGTGCGGCGAACAGTCCGTGCGACTCACAATAACCCTGAGCATTGCGCAGGTTATAGATAACATCGAGGATAATTTCATCTGGGGCATCGAATCCAAAAGGTGCAGGATTGCCGATATTTAATTTGAGTATGCGGTGGCCTTCATCTTCGAGGCGATTGGCATGTTCGAGGACCGGGCCGCGAATGTCGTAGCAAACTCCGTGGAGCTTGTCGGATTTATTGATCGTGTACATGGCGATGCTTTTTCTTTAATACAATTTTCTTTAATGCAATTTTCTTTAACACAATGTCGAAGTGATACTCGTTTTGGTACCGAAATTAGCCTATGGTATTGGCACTGATACGATATCGGACCACTGATATCTATCGAGAAATATCGCACGGGTATCTAAAAATGTGGGGTTGATTATGTCAGATGCCGACTTAAAAAACGACGACTACTGGCGGGATAAGCTCTCGCCGCAAGAATTCACAATTTGCCGCCAACAGGGCACTGAGAGGGCATTCACCGGGGAGTACTGGGATTGTAAAACCCAGGGCAAATACCTGTGCCGCTGTTGTGGTGAACCACTGTTTTCCTCGGTGACAAAGTATGACTCGGGCAGTGGTTGGCCGAGTTTTTATCAGCCGCTTGAAGGCGAATTGATACAAGAATTGCGCGATGAATCTCATGGGATGGTGCGAGTTGAAGTGCGCTGTAAACGATGTGACTCTCATTTGGGACATGTATTTGAAGACGGGCCTCAACCAACCGGGTTGCGTTACTGCATTAACTCGGCGTCGCTGCAGCTTAAGCCGGGTGAGGAAAAGTAGGTGCGTAACTTCAAGTCCATTTATGACACCGCAGTCTTGCATAAGGGCAGTGCTAGTGCCGTAGCGGAGAATTTGCCGGCAGGGCGCAGCTCGTCCGAGCTTCGGGAGTTATCCAATTCCTATTATCTGTCTGAGCTTAGCCGCCGTATCTTCAGGGCAGGTCTGAAACATGCCATGGTGGATGCCAAATGGCCGGCTTTCGAGGTGGCGTTTATGGGCTTTGATCCCTATCAGGTGGCTATGATGTCGGATGAAGATCTCGAGGCTCTGATGCAGAACACCAGTATCATCCGCCACTTTGGCAAGATCAAAGCTGTGCGCGCCAATGCCATTTGGATGCTGGATGTAATTCGTGAATTCGGCAGCTTTGGCGCCATGATTGCCGACTGGCCAGGTGACAATATTGTGGGCTTATGGCAGTTATTGAAAAAGCAGGGCACACAGCTCGGAGGACAGTCCGGCGCGCGTTTTTTGCGGATGGTGGGCAAAGATACATTTGTGTTAACTGATGACGTTGTCAGTGTGCTCAAGGCTGAGGGGGTGGTTGAAAAACTGCCTACCAGTCAGAAGGATCTTGCGCGGGTGCAGCAGGTGTTTAATCAGTGGGCCGAAGAGTCCGGAAGGCCGTTGGCTGAAATCAGCCGCATTGTTTCGTTTACAGCCAACAGTCAATAGATAGTAGGGAGCAGTCATGTTGGGAAAAGTCTTGTTGAGATTGCAGATTGTGTTGCTGGTATTGATGGTGGCGGCAGTAATTGCATTTCGCTCTGAGTGGATACTGTTTGCGTCGCTGGCGACGGCATTTGCCGTATCGGCAATAGGTTTATTGGCCTTGGCGCTAGTCGCTTTGTTGGTACTGTGCTGGTCGTTTGTGGGCTCCAGGACGACTTCGCGCAGTCCTTTGGTGTTGAGTGTGGTGATTGCTGCTCTGCCGATAATTTCAATTATGGCAACCGTGGGGCCTGCGGGCTTCAAGGTGCCACCGATTCACGATATATCGACAGATCTGACCAGTCCACCGCAATTTTCAGTTGTTCCTGGGTTGCGCCATGAAAGCGATAACTCTCTGGTTCACGCGGGAGAGTCCTTGGCGCAACAGCAACGGGCTGCCTATCCCCATATTCAACCCCTGGCAACTGAACTGACTGCTGAACAGGCCTATGGTCGATCGCGTGCAGCGCTGCAATCGCTTGGTTGGGAGATTATTTCGGACAGTCCAGAGCGTTTAGAGCTCGAAGCGGTGGAAGCGAGTTTACTGTTTGGCTTTAAAGACGATGTCATTGTGCGGGTTCGCGCCACAGAGACCGGCTCTGTGGTGGATGTACGATCGGTATCCAGAGTTGGGCGTAGCGATCTGGGTGCCAACGCGAAACGTATTGAGCGTTTCTTCGAAGCCTTAGGTAATCAGAGGTAATCAATCGTAGAGTGATTTCTTCTTCCAGGTTTCGTCGTCCTGTTCAAAGTCAGCCCATTGGTCCTGGGCGGCTTTTTCAGAAGCCTGGGAGAATTCTGTAGGCTCGCTCTGGGGCTCTTCTTCTTGTGCTTTTTCCTCCAGTTTGGCGATGACCTCATTGAGCTGGAGTATCTGCTTTTTGTAGTTTTGTGAGCCGCTTTCTTTGGCTAGAAGTTTCCGAGCCAGAGTGTAGTAGTGAATCGCCAGACGGGTCTTATCGGTGGCGCTGGCCTGCTTGGCATTCATAATGTAGGTGTCAACCGCCAACTGCACAACCATATTCTTAATCTGGGTTTCATAGCTGGTGTGCTGGCTCTCGGTGATTGATCCGCGCTTGCGCAGATGAATCAGAAATTTGTTTAACTCCTGTAAAAGCCGTTTAACTTCTTTGCTTTGCTGCGGGTTGCTCAATTTGGCCCGTTTCGCATCTTTGGGGCGCCGCTGGGCTTCTTCCATTTGCTTCTTATATAGAACCAGTTCTTCGGCGTGCAGTTTTTCGTTTGGTTCGAGCTTGGCCAGTTGCTCGGTTACCTCAATAACGCAACGGTGAACCAAGACGCTGAGGTCTTTTGATAGAAAGTTGGGGGGAAAGCCGCTGAGCAGAAACTTAAAGTCCCTTGACCGAAGTTTTAGCGCGCCGAGCAGGCGCTTTTTCTGGTCCTTGCGCGTGGCAATGGTCTGACTGATGAAGGCGTAGCTCATCAATATGACGAGTACGGCGATAATCAGACTGATAATCAGGGCAGAGGACATGGCTGCAAAGGTCTCGGATGTTACATGTTTGATTCAAGCATAACTGATAAAGCCGTTTTCCGACCAGTTTTTGCGAAGGATTCTTTGCGGGGAAGGGGCGGTTTTTATAATTTTGACCGCTTTGCTTCTTTTTTCGACGCTTTGGGGGTGGGTTAGCTAAGTGATTGTTATAAATTAAAAAAGCAGTGACAGATTATGAGAAAAAAGTTGTGACAGGTTGTTGACAGACCCCCAATCGCTCCCTAAAATGCGCCCCACTTCTGACGAGCAACACCAGTCATGAAGGTCCAGGGTCCCCTTCGTCTAGAGGCCTAGGACACCGCCCTTTCACGGCGGTAACAGGGGTTCGACTCCCCTAGGGGACGCCATTGCGGGATTAGCTCAGTTGGTAGAGCGGTACCTTGCCAAGGTACAGGTCGTCGGTTCGAACCCGATATCCCGCTCCAATTTTCAAAGGTCAGATGCCTGTTGGTCTGATCTTTCAAGTTCCAGGTCCCCTTCGTCTAGAGGCCTAGGACACCGCCCTTTCACGGCGGTAACAGGGGTTCGACTCCCCTAGGGGACGCCATCTTCCGCGGGATTAGCTCAGTTGGTAGAGCGGTACCTTGCCAAGGTACAGGTCGTCGGTTCGAACCCGATATCCCGCTCCAAATTGTATTACCAATACTTTTAATCAGTGCCCGCACTAAGAACTGCGGGCACTGGTTGTTCAGTGTCGCGTACTTTGTTGTTCCTCGATCTGCGAAAATTGTTCAATCTCCTCATCGCCCAGGTAGTGCAGGCAAGAGCCGCCGATAGCCCACAATAGCTCGCGGGGAATAGCAGGTGTCAAATTGGGGTAATGGGTGATCAGAGTGGTCAACAGGTCCTCTGCGGCAAAGCTGTATTCCGCTCCGCTTTCCAGGGCGTTGATAGTTACCTGAAACTGCTCTTTAAGTGCAGTTCCGCTTTCATCTTCGGGAATGGCCTGGGCAATCCCCTGTTGCAGAGTGGTGATGGCGGAGAGAATTTCCGGTCTGATCATTATAGGTCTTCTATGAGTCTGGTGTGGAGGGCTTGTAATTGGTGAATTGTACCCCATTTTAAGGGGCTAAACCCAACGCTTGCAGGCATGTCTGCGGGCTTGATAGTACTGTTTTTTAACCGGCTTAAAAATCGCGGAGAGCGACGTATGACCCCTGCGTTAAAGATTGAAGGATTAACTAAAACCTACGACAACGGCTTTTCCGCGTTAAAAGGTATTGGCCTGGAAGTGGCTCCTGGTGACTTTTTCGCATTGTTGGGGCCCAATGGGGCGGGCAAGTCCACCACCATAGGTATTCTTTGTTCGCTGGTGAAGAAAACTGAGGGCAAGGTGAGCATTTTCGGTTGTGATATTGATGATAGCTTTCCTCTGGCCAAACAGCATTTGGGGGTTGTGCCGCAGGAATTTAACTTCTCGCAGTTTGAGAAGGTCGAACAGATTGTCATCAATCAGGCAGGGTACTACGGACTGCCCAAAAAGTTGGCCCAAGAGCGCACGGAAAAATACCTGAAAAAGTTGGGGTTATGGGACAAGCGAGATACTCCGGCGCGAATGCTCTCTGGCGGTATGAAGCGACGTTTGATGATCGCCAGAGCCTTAATTCACGAGCCCAAACTGCTAATTCTGGATGAGCCTACCGCCGGGGTCGATATCGAGCTGCGGCGTTCCATGTGGGACTTCCTGCGAGAAATCAATGAGCAGGGCACCACCATTATTCTG
>JALUYN010000469.1 GCA_027012915.1 Cellvibrionaceae bacterium | reverse complement strand
GCGTGCGTCTGCACGTAACTTTTCCAGGTCGAAATCGGGAATCAGACCATCTACGACGACCTTTTGGCCCTGGCAGAAGACCATATCAGCCGTAGCTTCGCCACACAAAATCGGAGCATAAATCTGCTCGTGCATTCCGATGTTTGCTAGCTTGTCTGTACGATAAAGTGTGAAGTCGGCGGCCTGCCCAATGGCGAGAGTTCCGACGCCTTCAAGACCCAGGACTTGGGCTCCGGCTGCAGATCCCCAGTGAATGACTTTCTCCACCGTAACGTCTGATGTGTTGTGGTTCAGCGCGCGTTGAATCAACCAGGTGAGTCTGAGCTCGGCGAGCATGTTGGCCTGTTCGTTGGAAGCGGCGCCGTCAACTCCTACAGATATTCCAGCGCCGGCCTGTTCCATTTCCAGGACTCTGGCAAAACCTGAACCGAGCCGTCCGTTCGAGGCTGGACAGTGGCTGATACCGGTGCCAGTGGCACCAAGAATTTTCATCTCATCCGTGCTTACATGAACCATGTGCGCAAACCAGACGTCGTGTCCCACCCAGTCGTGTGCGGCGACAAACTCGACGGGTGTGGTGTTGTGCACCTCTCTGCAAAAATTGACGTAGTTCTCGGTTTCTGAAAGATGGCTGTGCATGAAAATGCCAAGATCTCGAGCCACGTTGGCGGCCTCGGCTAACCATTCGGGCAGCATGGAGAAAGTGGGCGTGTTCGGGGCAAGTACGACCTGACGCGATGGCATTGGCCCGCTCTGGTGGTACCGATGACAGAGGCGCTGAATATCTTTGAAATATTCATCCAGGCTCTCGGGTTTTACCTGATTGGGGTAGTCGCGGTTGACGTCTTCTTTGAGCTGACCGCCACGGCACAGGGTAAATCGAATACCCAGCTTTTCAGCTTCCTCAAACAACAAGTCCGCCATGGCAGGATCGAGATCGCGATAATAAATGTAGTGGTGGTCGGCGCAGGTTGTTGTGCCGCTCAGCAGAAGCTCTGCCAGCCCCACTTGTACTCCGGTACGGAGACTGGCTTCGGATATACGGCCTACGCGTGGAAACGTGACATTATTAAGCCAGCCAAATAGCCGCTCATTAATCCCGCTGGAGACACCTTTTAGTACGGATTGGAACAGGTGGTGATGTGTATTGATCCACCCGGGATAACAAATTCTGTCGCCGGCTTCGATTATCTCATCGTCTACATGGGGCGCTAGATCAGACCCCAAACCAGTAATTATGCCGTTTTCAAAACGCAAATGAACAGGATCCGGATTAGGCTCCTCCAGTGGAGTGCCGGTGCCATCAATCAGATAGCGGATGTTCTTGATAAACGTGGCGGACATGTTTGATCCTTCTCGATTAGTGAAAACAGCGAACGTCGTGATTTCGCTGGTTGAAGATTGGTTCTTGTTTGGTGCAAGGCTGAATCGTGTCGATCCAGAGCAGTGCATAAGGCAGTCTTATATAGATCAACTTTCTTGCTGCCATCACGTGTGTTGTGGGAATTTTTCAAAAATTGTCTAACTGGTCAACCTTTTGCATGGCAAGTGCATAAGTTATGCCATTGTCCAGTTGAGCGGTAAGCGGTTCTGGCTTGGTGTGGTGGCTCATGTCCCCGAAGTCCGATATCTCGATTGCGGAGTTTCTATGAAAATTACGTCATTCAATCTCGTAGTGCTTTGTTTAGCTCTATGCACCACGGTAAGCGCTCGTGAATATACGGCTGACAACCCATTGAAGATTGGTTCGA
>JALUYN010000468.1 GCA_027012915.1 Cellvibrionaceae bacterium | reverse complement strand
ATGTAGATGGTGCCTCGTATAGTGTTGGTGCGCCTTCTGGTAGTTCAATCTTGCCCAGATCGATGGCCTCTTCGATGACAGCCAGCAACACCAGGTCAGCGAAGCCATGCTGAATTTCTGCCTTTGAGGTAATCATCGCACGGGTAACCACCAACATGGCAGCACGGGCGGATGAATAATTAACCCGTGAAAAATCCATGCTCAGTTCTTCGTAAGTCAGGTCAAGAGATGATGCCAATGATTGCAGAAATACAGCCTGAAAATCTGCAAAGGCCGTGGTAGCACGCCCCGCAGTATTAAAATCAAGATCATCACCTGGAAAAAGATGACCAATTTTCACACCAGCAATAGAGGGTTTGGTTTGCTCATAAAACCCGTTTCGGAGGTTATGAACGCCTTCGACGTCTGACAAGCCGTTCATGTCTCGTAAAATCGCTGGGTCCATATTCGATTTAAGAACGGCGGCAAACATGGCGTTGACTGTTGCATTTTGCAGTTCTGCCTGTTTGAACTGCGACAGCATTTTTGCCTCAGAAAGGCCAGCTACAAAGGCAGAAACGGCGCGGGTTTGTTGTGGACGATTTTTTGCTTTCAAATGGATGATCCGAGGACGACCATGAGGTGTCCAGCGGGCCTCACGAGTCCAGGTCATACGATCCATACCCGTATTGATCATATAATCACCAGGGTGCGCATTACGAATATGATAGGCAATGGCCGCGCCCTTGGCGTTCTTTTCAACACCGCCGCGCAGGGTATCGCTGTCCGTTTGGTTGTTGGGGTTGGACAACCGATCAACATCAAGGATTTGCAGAGAAGTGCGCCATGGCCAATCTGCGCTGGCACTGTTCGTCCACCGCAGTGCGGTCAGGCTTTCCCCTTGTGTGAAATATTCACTAGCATTGAGGTTTTGAAGGCCCCCGAAAGTTAAATCGCGTTCAGTGTCGCACCGAAATAGAATGTCATCAGCCCAAGATTTGAAAGCGGATTGTATTTGCTTGCTGACTTCTTGAGCAACGTCCTTATCAATACCCAAAGTGCGCCAGTCCACACGTGAAGAAAACCTCCAGCCGCCACCAACTACGCGATCATTTTTCCGTTTAACACCAGATTGTGCCCAGCCTTCGTTTTGACGAAGATGGCGAATGCGCGCAATCGCGACATCGCGGCCATGTAGCCAGTCTCCATCGGCGCTGCCCAGCCCCGGGTTGAAATCAGCCATCGCCAAAGAATTCGATGACGAAGCCGTGTACGCCCCCCCCGACATCGCGCTGGCCTTAACTGCGGCAATATGCGCGGCGGGTATAGCTTTTCCATTTTGATCAAGAATAGCAGGATGCGTCATGATACGAACCTCTGATATGAGGGGCCGCCGGTGCCGTCCAATAACCGAATTTCGGCTTTTGTTCGGGCGATCATCAAATCAAGATTGTTAAAACCTGACGGGGTGTTTTGATAATCAATACTGCCCAGGTCAGGATCAGATATCCGGGCAACACGGATGCCAGAAGCCAGATCAATCTGGGCCTGTTCCAGCGTTGCCAGGCGAGTTTTGAGTGTTGCCAGATCAGCCATTGGCAGCACCTCCATCCGTTTGTCCGGCCCCGGCGAGCAAGACCTTGAGCACATCATCGGGATTGCGGTCATTGACCGCCGGGGTTTTCTTGGGTGTCGGGGCTTCTTCGGCCATCAGCACTTCCAGTGGGCCTGCACCGATGAGCGCGTTTGCTTTGCGGCGCTGTTCGAATATCT
>JALUYN010000467.1 GCA_027012915.1 Cellvibrionaceae bacterium | reverse complement strand
GTGACTTACAAAAGCGTGCAGAAAATCAGAAAAAAAATACTTTTCAGTGGCTGTTACAGCATTACCTTTTCTTTCGTATACCGCTAATCAAACCACAGCGTTGGCTTAAAAATACTTACCCGTATATTGCGTGGTTATATTCAAAAACAACATTTTTTAGCCTAGTTTTTTTTGCTTTTTTGGGCGGTTACTTAATCAGCCGTCAGTGGGACACCTTTACTGCAACATTAATCAATCAGTTGGGGTTTGATAGTATTTTTGGTTTTGCGATTGCCCTCGTTATTGCAAAAGCTTTACACGAGTTAGCGCATGCTTATACCGCCACTCGCTACGGTGTACGAGTTGCACATATGGGTATAGCGATGGTGGTGATGTTCCCAATGCTCTATACCGATACCAGTGAAAGTTGGAAATTATCAAATTCGAAGCAGCGAATGGCTATTGCTAGTGCGGGTATTATTGCCGAGCTTGGGCTGGCAATCATTGCCACGCTGGCTTGGTGTTTAATGTCCGATGGCGCAGTTCGAGAAGCTATGTTTTATCTTGCCACTACAAGCTGGGTGCTCACGTTGTTGATCAATGTTAGCCCCTTCTTACGCTTTGATGGTTATTTTATTTTGGCAGATATACTCGATATGCCCAATCTTCACGAACGTTCAGCGGCCATGGCTAAAGTCTGGTTGAGGCGAGCATTGTTTGGCATCGAAGACGATTGGCCTGTCACCGAGCAAACCAGTTGGCGGCCTTGGTTGATCGTTTTTGCGCTATTGACTTGGGTTTATCGTTTTTTTGTTTATATTGGTATTGCTCTGCTGGTCTATTTTTTCTTTTTTAAATTGGCGGGTATCGCGCTCTTTATTATTGAGCTTTTTGTTTTTATTGGCAGGCCGGTATTGGCCGAGCTGACAGTCTGGTGGCAGCGGCGTAACGAGATGAGTGTGACTAAGAAAAAACGGTGGTTAATTGTATTTATCGCGCTTTTATTACTGGTGATGATTCCTTGGCATACCAGCATTTCAAGTATTGGCTGGGTTCATGCTGCGCGTCAGCAAGTGATCTTTTCACCGTTGGCTGGCCAGTTGCAACAATTACCCTCGACCCAACAGACCGCACAAGGCGATACGCTTTTTGTTTTGACCTCACCCGAGCTGGCGCATTCTGAACAGAAAGCACGGACTATGGCTGAGCACACTTGGCGCCAGCTCAATGGCTTAATAGGGATTAGCAATGGCGAGCAGCAGCGCCCTGGTTTAATGTCTCGCTATGAACGCTACTTAGCAGAGGCCAAGCTCTATCAACAGGAGCAGCAGCGGCTGGTATTAAAGGCACATTTTAGCGGTAAATTATTTGATATTGACCCTTACTTAGCTAAAGGTGTATGGGTTAAATCACATCAACCGCTGGCTATGTTAGCCGATGATAGTAGCTGGATAGTTGAAGCTTATCTCCCTGAAAATGACATAGGGCGAGTGACGGAGGGTGCTCAGGCACGAATCAAGTTAAGAGAGCAGAAACCGTATTTTATAAACGGCGTTGTCGAAACTATTGATGTATCGCCGCTGGCTCATTTACCACACCCCATGCTAGATGCCACGGCGGGCGGTCCTATTAGCACCACCTCTCATGGCAAAGATAAACGCCAACCACAGCAAGTTTTATTTCGAGTTAGAATCCGTTTGCTTGAAGCTCCACACTCAGTTCGAATGGGCTTAGCCGATGTTACCGTACAAGGTGAGGCGCGTGCCTGGTTGCCTGATAAATTGAGGGCAGTAGCGGCAGTGTTGATTCGAGAGAGCGGCTTTTAATTGTTCTCGTTTGGCTAACAGACCGGTTTTCGTGAACAACGATAAGGACTGATTAGTGGTAGGGCAGTTACCGTGAAAAACAGATTAATGCTAGTCCTAGCATACTCCTAAGCAGTCTATCGATTATACGGTTAGATAATCGACAGGCGAATAAATCAAAGGCTTATTGGTGATCCTCGCTTTACGATGCAGCGGCGTGGCTATGCTTTTATCAGCAGAGCCAGTACATCCCCCATCACATGAATCAGTCATATTTTACCCCTTGTTTTACCATTACTGCATAGTTTAAACTCTATAGTAACTATAGAGTCAAGCTCTGAGGAAAAATGATGAAAATTGGTGAGCTAGCCAAATTGACCGGATCTTCCGTGCAGACAATACGCTATTACGAAAAAGAGAACTTGCTTGCATCGAAAAGGCGCAGTGAAGGGAATTTTCGTCTGTATGACCAGTCGGCTGTTGAACAACTTACGTTTATTAAACATTGTCGTAGCCTTGACCTTGCTTTATCAGAGGTTCGTCAGTTGATTGAATTAAACCAATCGCCTGGTACGCATTGCGATGATGTGAACAAGATGATTGATAACCATATTGAGCAAGTAGAGCAGCGCATGATGGAGCTAGAAAGGCTTCGACAACATCTAACATCACTACGGGATAGCTGCTCAACTAACCGCACTGTCGAGGAGTGCGGTATTTTGAGAAACTTGTCGGCAAAGCAACTGGAGAATCCGTGAAGCCTATTCCTTGTTATTGGACGCTATGCCTGCCGTATCGAATTCCTCCTAACTTTCGACCGTAGTATGACCACAGCGAAAGCGAGTAGTATCAGTGCCTGGGACAATACTCCCTGCCATGTTGAATTAACGCCAATCCATTCAATTGAAAAACTAACCGGCAATGGTGAAATATCGATAAAAGCAGCTTCTTGAAGAGCTGATACAGCCTTGCCCATTAGTACGAACGAGAGGGCCAATAATAAATAGGTGGTTGTCGCGAAGAAGCGAGCTATGGGGAGCTTGATTGAATACTTGATCAATACCCACGCCAACACGAAGAGTATAATTGTGCCGAGAAAGAACCCCCTTGCGACATAAGAAAATTGAGCATCAACAGATTGTGTCAGCAGCGATTGGTAAAAAAGAACCGTTTCAAATACTTCGCGGTACACTGCGATAAATGCAAGGGCGGTTAATCCCCAGAGGGTTCCAGACTTAAGTTTGGTATTAATATGTTGCTGGATATAGGCTTGCCATTGCTCAGCATGAGTTTTGTCATGCATCCAGATGCCGACATAAAATAACACCACCGCGGCTAACATCGCGGCGACACCCTCCATTACTTCCCTACTGGCACCGCTTATACTGATTAGTGTTTGGGCTACCAGCCATGTGGCACCACCAGCGAATAGCGCGGAAATCCACCCAGCATGCACATACTTTAGTGCATCCCGGCGTTGCGTTCGTATCAGCACTGTCGTTAACGCAATAATGACTAACAGCGCTTCCAAGCCTTCGCGTAGCAGAATCACCAAGCTCGCTGAAAAAAGCGTTCCATTCGATAGGGCCGATTCAGTTAAAAGCCGTTCGGCTTGATCCAATTGATTGAATGCACTGGACATCACACTATCTAATTCGGGATCATTTTGTGGCTGGCTGATAGCATGACGCAGTTTAATCAAGGTGGTTTCAATGCTTTTCCGCAATGCTTGATTTCTTGCATCCAGGTTGTTTTCAACTAATTCAAAACCATCCAGGTAAGCGCTAACAGTGAGGTTGTGTGCCCGATCATATTAGCCCATGTGGTACGCAGATTGTGCTGCTTTAAGCCGTTCTCGGGTGACAGTTAATGGTGTGCTCTTTGCGACAAACAATGAGTCCGGGTTGGCTCGAAGTTGTTCAACGACATTTATATGCTTGCCGGGCAGCTCTTTGGCTAACAATGTGGGACTATAGTTTACAAGTTGTTGCAGAGAAATGACGGGGTCGGCTTGAGCGAGAAGTTGCTCAGATGGCTGGAAAGCAAGGCTACCCACATAGAACGCCAGTGACCACTTCTGTTGGTCGGTCAATTGAGCAAAAGCAGGCATAGCCGTGCCGTCGATACCGTTGGCAATCGCATCATAAAGGCCGAGGATGGATCGGTTTAATGCGCGTTCTTTGTCAGTGAAATCAGTAGGGGATGGCTCTAAATTTGCAGCTGCAATTCCATCTCCCTGTCCGGTTGCACCGTGGCAGCTAGCACAGCTGTTTTCATACATCTGTTGCCTTTCAGCTGTCGCCATTAACGCAGTGGGCAGAGATGATTGTGGTGCCAGGGTCAGTACTGAATACCTCAATTCAGCGGTTAACACTCGCACGGTATTGATGCTTTGTTTGTTCTGGATAGATGATTGAAGCGACTTTGCTTGGTGCACAATAGGTTGGAACTTGCTCAAGGATTCAGCTACACGCGAGATTTTCGTAGTAATTATGCTGGAGAACTCCAGCATCTCCTGATACTCACCATTGTCAGTTATCTGACCGTCGTTGACAGCTTCGGAGTAATCAACACCGATATATTCTGCTAGTTGTGCAATCTGCCGTAGTTCCACCAGGTGATCTTCGGATGCGGCAAGGCCCACGATTGACCAAGATACGAACACAAATAAAAGGCAAAACGCATAAATACGCCTAATAGAATGCTTTCGTTCAGATGAAAGGGGCATTACAAGCGGTGGCATATGGGTTTTCCTTGGGTTAACTGATAATTATTCGCAATTGTAATGTCTATAGTGGCTATAGAGTCAAGCTGAGTTGCAGGTGATATTCAAAGTATCAGTGGCCTGGTGTAGGCATGCTACTAATGATTGGCTAAGGTATTATTCGCCGGTATTTGGACAAATGGGTCTTGCTGTCCGGCAGCGCGAATGGCTGTTAGTGCCCGATTCTTCCTGCGGTTCTTTAGAGCCTAATCCAATTACGAGAGGTAGGTTAACGTAGTGTTCTAGGAACCTGGTTAATGAATAACTACAGTCCGGTAATAAGCGCTTATGCTGCTTCTTTAGCATCAGCCGAATCGTAGATACGTTCAAGAATATGGGTCTTATTTTGAACTTTAAGGCGGTATTGTTATCGGATATGCTACTATCCTAGTGTTGGTATTTGGGTTCAAATTATTTATGTGCCTTCATCGCAGGGTCATTGTAATTTTCATACTTGCATTTTTCTCATGCCAGTTAGTTATGGCGAGTGTGGCAGACCCCTGTGCGTTATATTCAGAAACCACGCATAGCCAACTTCAAAATTCGATAATTGAAGGTGTTTCAGGTGAGGAGGACTTGGAGTCCATCACCATAGGGCTAGCCATACAAGAATGTGAACACTGTTGTCATAGTTCTGGCCATAGTCATTTTTCTCGCCAATACCTGCCAATACTGTAGGTAGCAAATCTACTTTATTGTCTAGTCATAACGTAATCTATCAGTCCCGCTCGTTAAGCCCCTTGCATCGCCCCCCGATCATAGCCTGATCATTTTTAGTCAAATTAGCCCCATTGTTTAGAAACGCTTAATCCGTGTTTCATCATTCGGTGATGATTTTGGAGAGTGAAATTGAATTTCTAGTCTATGGGTGCCAAGACTTAACTGCTTGCTAATAGGGGCAAGGTTATGATTCAAAGTAGAGTGGAAGAAAAGTCAGCTGAATGTCATTTTCGAGCAAGCCGAATATATTTTATAGGCGGTAATGGTTGGTATTTTCTAACGCGTGAGGGAATTAGTTTTGGGCCATATGTTTCAAAAGCTGAGGCCGAGAATCATGTGTAGTAATTCAGACTTGATCTGACAGTTACCGATTTTTTATGAAGGTGTCTGTCAGGTCAGGTTCAGTTTACAAACTTTTCCTTCCAGATCTTTTTGCCATCGAGCAAGGTTTCCATTGGCGTTCTACCACAGCACTTCTTGCCCTGATGTGTGCGTTCATTGTTGTAATAATCCAGCCAGATGTCCAGATCCGTTTGCAGTTCTTCGATTGAGCCAAAAATCTTCCGCCGCAAAGCGGGCTGATAAAATTCCTGCAAGATGGTCTTATGGAACCGTTCACAGATTCCATTTGTCTGTGGATGCCGAGCCTTGGTGCGCGTGTGCTCGATATCATTGATCGCCAGATAGAGCTGGTAATCATGGCTATCAGCCTTGCCGCAGTATTCCGTTCCTCGATCAGTCAGGATACGCAGCACAGGAAGCGCCTCGGAAGAGTAGAATGGCAATACGCGATCATTGAGTAGATCTGCCGCCGTAATAGGCGTCTTGGTCGTGTAAAGCTTGCAGTGGGCCACCTTGGCATAAGTATCCACATAGGTCTGCTGATACACTCGGCCAACGCCTTTGAAAGTGCCGACGTAGAACGTATCTTGCGACCCAAGGTAACCTGGGTGGGCTGTATCAATTTCACCACAGGCTTCATCGTCGAGCTTCTTCCGCTCCAGTGCTTGAACTTGTGATTCAGTGAGGATCAGACCTTCTTCAGCAACCTTGGCTTCCAAAGCCTTCAGACGTTGTTTGAAGTTGGCCAGATCATGCCTGATCCAGATGCTGCGTACTCCGCTCGGTGATACAAAAACACCTTTCTTGCGAAGCTCATTGGATACCCTGACTTGGCCATGGGCAGGCTGGTCAATGGCGTATTGAGTGACTGCAACTTCTACAGCTGGATCAACGCGATTCTTGGTATTTGGAACTCTTCGATTCTGATCAAGCAGCGCTTCCACTCCGCCATCACGAACAGCTTCTTTGTAGCGATAAAACGTATCTCGTGACACGCCCATCATCTTGCAGGCTTTGGAAATATTGCCCAGCTCGTCGGCCAGATTGAGTAGGCCCACCTTGTGTTTAACAATCTTGTCGTTAGTATGAAGCATGAGGGTTACCTCGGTATTTTGATTGATTTACGGTTTAGTCACCTTCAATCAAAATCGGTAACCCTCTCTTTTTCAAGGGAACCTGTCAGATTTGGTCTGAACTACTCCAGGTGAGAAGCACCAGCTCTACGATGGTTGCGATTATTTTTTGGTTGCCGTTTTCTTTAAATCTTTGAGGATTTTTTTCTGTTCGTCCATCAGCTTTTGGGCGACCTTCTTCTCTTCCTCGTAGGCCAGCTTGATGAGATTTTCCTGTGCTTTGGCGATGGATCTGAAGTCCTTGACAGTTTTTTGATAGCGTTTGCGAGCGTCCTCGTAGTCCTTTTTCAGATCCTTCAGTGCTTTCTCGGCTCGCTTGGTGTTGAGCAATTCCTCGCTGCGTTGGCGAAGGTCTTTCTCGTAGTCGCGAACTTTCTTGGTGGTGTCGCTTAAAATTTCTCGAGCTTTTCTCGGGCTTCACGATAGGATTCCTGGCTCTTGGTTTTGAGCGATTGAGTCTTGGTGACAGAGCGCGGCGTCACTTTCTTCGCTGGGGCTTTGCGGGCTGGTTTCTTCTTGGCAGGTGCTTTTTTGGTTGCTGCCTTTTTCGGTGCCGCTTTCTTAGCGGTTGATTTCTTGTCGGTGGCTGTCTTCTCTGGTGCTTTCTCTGTGTCGCTCATGTTGTGCTTCCTTGTTTTGTGGCTGATTCAAAATGCATGGTTAGTTTGACTGAAGTGCCTGCGGTTTGTGCTGATATTGATCAATAGGTATGAATTTTTTATGAAAGTATAGGTCGCTCCTGTGTCATCGGGAAAATTGTAAACAAAATGAAAAACTTAACTTGACCTGGTCTGGGGCCGTCCCTATAATGCGCAGCCTCAGTTAGGGGAGCCGAGGTTGGCACTGACTGAGATATGGATGCGGGGTGGAGCAGTCTGGTAGCTCGTCGGGCTCATAACCCGAAGGTCGTTGGTTCAAATCCAGCCCCCGCTACCAATTTAAAAACCGTCTAAGGGATGCCCAGGACGGTTTTTTTATGCCTGAGATTTCGCGGCGGTGCCAGGTATCGGTAGAAGGCCCCGGTTTGGTTGGAATTGTGAAAATGCTGCGGCATTGCTTTGTTGTAGCTGTGTTGCTATAATTCGCGCCCTTGAAGTCGTGGGCTCCCTCCGTTTATGTGGATAGTAGCGCGACGGTATTATGGATCTGGAAGAGTTGAACAGTTGGTTTAGCTTAACCATAAGCCACAATAGCAGATAAAGAGACAGGCTGGATGCGCACGGCGCAAAGGCACGATCAGGCGATATTTGCACTGATCATATAAACGCCCCATCTTGGGGTTTTTTTGTATCTGTATATTTGCGGCGAGAATGCGCTGTACACGTAGATGGGCCTTGAGCCCATTTTTTGTTTGTGCCGAGCGCGCAGAAAAAGAGGTGGTAACAGTGGCGTCCAAGCACGACCAATTGACTGACATGTTGACTCCAGTGGTGGCATCGCTGGGTTGTGAGCTTTGGGGGCTCGAGTACTTTACTCAGGGGCGTCACAGTACTCTGCGCCTGTACATCGATAAAGAAGGCGGTGTGGGCTTGGAAGAGTGTGAGAAAGTTAGCCGCCAGGTGGGGGCTGTGCTCGATGTCGAAGACCCGATTGCCGGTGAGTACACCCTGGAAGTGTCGTCTCCAGGTATGGATCGTCCGCTGTATACCTTGGAGCAGTTTTCCCGTTATACGGGCGAGCAGGTCAATATTAAACTGCGTTCGGCCTTTGAGGGGCGGCGCAAGTTCTCCGGCATCCTGCAGGGTGTCGAAGACGATGACGTTTTGGTGGTGGTCGACGATACGGAGTATCTGCTGCCCATCGAGTTGATTGAGAAAGCTAATATTGTGCCCCGTTTCTAAAACGTGGTTAACCAATGCGGTTGAGTGAGGCATACGCATGAGCAAAGAAATTCTGTTGGTCGCTGACGCGGTTTCTAACGAAAAAGGTGTGGAAAAGGACGTTATTTTCGAAGCGATCGAGCTGGCATTGGCGACCGCCACGAAAAAGCGTTACGACGAAGAGTCAACCATCGATGTGGTTATCGATCGTCGTACTGGTGACTATGTAACGACTCGTAGCTGGGAAGTGGTTGACGACGAAACACTCGCCGAGCTGGGTACGCAATTCACCACCGAGGAAGCAGCGGAACAAGACCCCACCCTGAAGCCGGGTGATGTCTACCAGGAAGTGGTCGAAAACGTAGAATTTGGTCGCATCGCTGCGCAAACCGCTAAACAGGTTATCGTTCAGAAAGTTCGCGAAGCCGAGCGTGCTCAAATCGTAGAGCAGTATCGTGATCGCATGGGTGAGTTGATCAGCGGCACAGTAAAGAAAGTGACTCGCGACAGCATTATCGTGGATCTCGGTAACAACGCCGAGGGTCTTTTGCCTCGTGATCAGCTGGTAGGGCGTGAAGTGTTCCGCATGGGTGATCGCGTTCGCGCGCTGCTGTTGGATGTGCGCACTGAGCTGCGCGGCCCACAGTTGTACCTGAGTCGCTCTTGCCCGGAGATGTTGATCGAACTGTTCAAGATTGAAGTCCCGGAAATTTCTGAGCAGGTAATCGAGCTTAAGGGCGCTGCACGCGATCCGGGTTCTCGTGCCAAAATTGCTGTGACTACAAATGATGGTCGTATTGACCCTGTGGGTGCCTGCGTGGGCATGCGTGGTTCTCGCGTGCAAGCGGTATCCAACGAGCTGGGCGGTGAGCGCATTGATATTGTTCTGTGGGACGACAATCCAGCGCAATTCGTAATTAACGCCATGTCTCCAGCCGAAATCGAATCGATCGTCGTAGACGAAGACGCTGGTTCAATGGATGTCGCGGTGGATGAAGATAACCTGGCCCAGGCAATTGGCCGCAGCGGTCAGAATGTGCGTCTTGCCAGTGAGCTTACCAGTTGGACTATCAATGTCATGAGCGTTGATGAGTGGCAGGCAAAGCAGGAAGAAGAAGCAGGCAGCTGCATTGAACTGTTTATGGAAGCTTTGGATGTTGACGAAGACATCGCACAGGTATTGGCCGAGGAAGGTTTCACCAATCTCGAAGAAGTGGCTTATGTGCCTCTGGAAGAGATGGCCGAGATCGATGGTTTTGACGCAGACATTGCGGAAGAGCTGCGCAACCGGGCCAAGGATGCTCTGCTGACGCAAGCTCTGGCCTCCGAGGAGAAGCTGGATACAGAGCCCGCTGAAGATCTTTTGAATATGGAAGGTATGGACAAGCATCTGGCCTATTTGCTGGCGAGCCGTGGTGTAGTGACCATGGACGATCTGGCGGAGCAGGCAGTGGATGATCTGTTGGATGTTGAGGGGCTGGACGAAGAACGTGCAGCTGCTTTGATTATGAAGGCGCGCGAGCCATGGTTCGCAGAGGCGCAGGAAGGCGACGAGAAGTAATACGAGGACGAGGAAAGATCATGGCAGAAGTAACAGTAAGCGAACTGGCCAAATCCGTAGGCGCCTCCGTTGAGCGTCTGCTGAAACAAATGGCCGAAGCGGGCCTCAAGCACCAGGGCGAGGAAGAGC
>JALUYN010000466.1 GCA_027012915.1 Cellvibrionaceae bacterium | reverse complement strand
CGGTATTTTTACATTACCCCGTTGTATTGGGAGCAAATGCTCAATGATTTTAAATTGCGCTTTTGTAATTTCCATAGGCGCTGATTTTATCAAATTTAGTGTGAACAGGCCCTAGCACCACTAAGTTCGGTCATCACGCATAGATTGGCGCGATGTGAGATGCAACAAAAGCATCAAAATTAGTGTCGACAGGCCCTAAGTATCTGAGAAATGCCTATTTCGGGTGACTAACGACCAAACCGCTGGTGATAGTCTTGTGTGGGCACCATAACTCTACATTCCACACAACCCCAAGCCTATCCGATCAATTCAATACCTCTCAAACAACGCTCAAGCTCGCAGTAGATCAATCAATTAGCAGGAGAACTTCAGCTCGGTTCATAAGGATACAGCAGTGCTTAAGGCTTGCTTATGAATAGGCTGTAGTCTGTAGATGGATCAACCACTATTACGCCGATGGGTTGGTCCCCCGGCTTGATTTGCAATCTTGCGACCAGCTGCAATGACTTTCGCCGCGCATTAGCGATTGGTGTACTGGTTTCAATCAATAGATCCAAGTCACCGTCTTTACTGACATCATTCAGCCTGGAGCCGAAGAATTTGACGTAAGCTTCAGGACCAAAAATCTCCCGGGTAGATTCTACTATCGTGTTTTGTGCATCCGAACTAAGACGCATTTAGCCACAAATCCGAAATGGCAATTAATTAGTATAGGTCAGCAATACTGCGGGTCTTTTGGAAGATGCTGCGCTGGCAAAGACTTCTCGACGGCCTAAGGCTCTATCGATCTTCTGATTTTCAGGAAACTGGCAAACCTGGGCAGGCCACCGCCTGTATAGCCTTGAAACTGATAGGTTACCACATCACCTATAGCAGGTGGGTTGCGCCTTTGGTCATCGGTAAAACCAGTTCCTATACGAAACTGCTTACCCTGGCTTTTGGCTTCTGATATTCCCTCAACCAGCAGACTGCCTAACATGCCCTGGTATTTCCCCTTCCCTGAAACATGCCCTATCACCCTGGCCTCTGCGTCCCATAACGGTTTTAGCTTGAGAATGTCGTTGCTTCGACCGGCTTTGTATAGAGCATCCTTGCGGTGCAACATCAAGCCTTCACCGCCCTCGTCAGTCACGCGCTGCAAGTGCGCATGGAGAGATTCGGTATCGCGAATGCTCTGTTGGATAACCAATTGCAGGGTGGAATTTCCAGCCAGGGCGATCAGCTCTTCCATTCGCTTGAGCCGCTCCGTAAAGGGTTGTTGTGGGTCGTGTAGATCAAACACCATAAAGTGGACATGCTCCCAATCTTCAGGGATCGGTGTTTGGCGGCGAACTATGCCGGCTACTTCTTCAAAACGCTCCCGCCCCATCCATAGTTCACCATCCAATTTGGCTTGTGGCCAGCCCCGGGTGAATCCAGGTGGAGAGTGTATTCTGTTGCCGTTACGGGTGTAGAGATGGGTACCATCCCAGTAACCACGGACACCGTCGAGCTTCTCGCTTACGAAATACTGCGTAACATCAACTTGATCGTGGTAGCGTTTGGCGAGGGCCAGTTTGGGTGGTTCGGCAGCTAAAGCCGCGGTACTAACAGCAATAGCCAGGCAGAATAGATATAAACGAATTGCTCTTATCATTTGAGATTTCCGGCGAGGAAAGCTCATAGACTAGGGCTTCGACAGTATTTTGAAATCAACTTTCAGTATGAACGATAAGCGAAGAATAGAAATCTGACATCAATTTATTGCACGCTA
>JALUYN010000465.1 GCA_027012915.1 Cellvibrionaceae bacterium | reverse complement strand
CAGCATTGATCTGGTCTTTTTCCTCGGTCGTGATCGCCGCTGATTTCAGCGGGCCCTGGACTCTTTTCGCATCATCGAGATAAGCCTTGACGCTGGCGTCATCATGTTCGATCAGGAACTTGCGTTCAGAGCGACGCATATCCTCGAAAATGGCTGAAGCGAAGAACAGAGAGCTGTGGGCCTTCAAAGAAGATCCGAAGATGCGGGCACTGGTTTCAAGGCGCTCGAGCGCTGCCTCCCGTTCACCAATGTTGGTTTCAACCTCGCCCATGAGCCGCTGGTATTGTTTTACGTCTGCCTGGATCTGGCCCAAGGTTTCAATATCCTTGGCGACTGCGAGCAGCGGCTTGATCTCATTGGTCAGCTCCAGAACCCGGTCGCCCTGGGCCTGAGTCCGGGCAACAGCCTGCGCCTCACCGGTCAGCAGAAAGTTCTTCTCCTCAACCCGGGCTTCGGTCAGGTTGGTGTTTACCTGCCCGAGCATGGCAACAATGTTCGAACGTTGGCCATAGCTCTCCAGGGCCCGATCACCTACCAATCCCACTACGATGGTCAGCAGCAGGAGAACCGCAAAGCCGCCAGCCAATCTGGTCCGGATGGTCATGTTGGTGAGGAAGCTCGAGACTGTCATGGTTTTCCTTACTTGCTTGAGGGCAGCATCAAAGCGTGGTTTTGCCTCATTTTTAGCGCGAGGCAGCAAACGAAATTGATACACCGAGGAAATTTGGAATCTTTTATTTGCAGCTATTAAGGCCGCTTTTATCAAAAGAATCCAGAGGCATACCGTAACAGATAGTTTCTGGACGAGTTTATTTGATACGGAAATGCAGCAATTCTCCGAAATATAAAATCATTAAGCAGTGAGCCTACAAGGACTCGAAGGTGAACACTGCCTGATTGGTATTCAGGTCTGCTCGGCTTTGAGGGTGCGACAAAAAGTCACACCTATCGATTCGGTGGCTAGACAGGAACGACTGGCTGCAACTGCGAGCGGTGTAATGGAGTTTTCTTTCACAGGTAATTGTCTTGAGATTCCTGTTCGTGGGCGCCTCATGGCTGGGTATACGGCCGATCGCGATGTTGCAGCTTTGCGCTTCTGGCAAAAGCATGAGAACTGTTCGTGCTAGATTGTTCTACTAGTTGTAACTAAAAAGCATTTGCTTATCGGTTTTTGTGCTTTACGATTGTGAATGAACGGTAATCTTGAACTGCTCTATGTTTTGGATTTTCTGAACTGCATTAGGGAAAGCATTATGACTACTATAAAAATGATTTTGCGAGACATCGACTTGCTAGCGCCGTGTTTTGTTCCATGATTGGCCTGCCGTGTGTGGCTGTTGCGGCAACGATGGAGGGAGTGAACGAAGAAAACCTTGCGGTTCCACCGGTTGAAGGTAAAACCTTGGTGTATACCGATACAGAGGGAACTGCCAGCTTTGGGTGGCTCGATCCGGTTAACGATTTTGGCAATGTAGGGTTGGGGATCAAGGTCTATAACGAGCCGTTCACCGCCCAGCAGACATACGATTTTGCCGGTTGCCTGATGGCCCAGCCCGATCGTGCCCCCGGCGACAACTGTACAGCCCCGCCTGATTCCGGAAAGCGTTTCAAGCTTAAAACAACCGAAACCAATGGTCCCATCGACATTGTTGTCGATGTGTCAGCCGATGATTCGGTAAGTCTCTATCGGGTGATTGGCAAGTTTTCCAATCTTACCGACGCCTCCAATTCGGTTGGCGGTGATTTGAATGCG
>JALUYN010000464.1 GCA_027012915.1 Cellvibrionaceae bacterium | reverse complement strand
CGCAGCTGGGGGCGAAAATAGGCCCAGCCCTTCGGGTTGCGTCTCAAATCGCGCCACTCGTTGTTGCTCGTCGCTCGTTTAGAACCACTAAACTCACTTCTCGCGCCTAGATTGGCGCGATTTGAGACGCAACAGAAGCATCAGAATTAGTGTTAACAGGCCCTAGTCCACTAGTGGGCACCCGCAACCTAGGCGGGAACCAAACTGCGCAATGCCAGGCGAATCAAATCTTCACTGCTCGACACGTCGTTTTCCTTCGCTGCCCGGGCAATTACTTTCGCCGCTTCCGCAGGCTTGTACCCCAGGCTGATCAGGGCGCTTTCTGCCTCGGCAACAAAATCCACAACCGGCTCTTCTGGCTGCCCACCGCTGGCCCGCTCCATGGCAGCCAGCGGCGAGGCCGAGGTTTCCCACTCTTTGAGTTTATCGCGCAGTTCCACAATCAGACGCTCTGCGGTTTTCTTACCCACGCCCGGCACTTTCACCAGTGCCGCCACATTGTTCTCCATCACGCAATGCACCAATTGACCACTGTCCATGCCAGAAAGAATACCCAGAGCCATTTTGGGGCCCACGCCGTTAACTTTTATCAGCGTGCGAAATAGCTCCCGGTCCTTCTTGGAAGCAAACCCATAGAGTGTCTGTGAGTTTTCACTAACCGCAAAGTGAGTCAGCAGGGCAACCTTAGCGCCCAGCTCAGGCAGCTGAAACAAAGTGGTCATAGGCACGAGAATCTCATAGCCCACACCGTTAACATCGACCAACACCTCAGGTGCATTTTTCTCGACGAGCTGCCCTTGAATTCTTCCGATCATAATTGTTTCCCTGAAGCTGTCATTGCGAATGAACCAAGTAATGAAACAATCTCTCTACGCGGACACGCGACTGAAGGGATTGCCGCGCCGCTTCGCGGCTCGTAATGACGGGAGTTTTTGTGAACTAAATGCGCGTACACAGGCAAAGTAGAGCGCATTACACCATCCTTCCTCTGCGAAATGTTCGTGCCTGGGCTACCTTGACCAGATGCTGCTGACTGTTGGCATGACACAGAGCCACCCCCAAGGCATCGGCCGCATCTTCCTGAGGACTGGCGGGTAATTTCAGCAGGGTCTTCACCATGTGCTGCATCTGCAGCTTTTCTGCACCACCGTTACCCACCACCGACTGCTTAACCTTTCGCGCTTCGTATTCGAACACCGGCAACTCCTGATTGACCGCGGCCACAACCGCAGCACCGCGAGCCTGTCCCAGCTTCAGTGCAGACCCGGCGCTCTTGGCCATAAATACCTGCTCGACCGCCACTTCCTGCGGGCAGTATTCCTCGATAATTTCGGTAACGGAGTCAAAGATGATTTTCAGGCGTTCGGGCAGGGGCAACTCCGGAATGCGGATCACACCACTTCCCACGTACTCGTATTTGGAACCCACATAATTGATGATCCCAAAGCCCGTTTTGATGGAACCGGGATCTATCCCCAAGATTAACGCCATAGACTGCCCTTAAGCGGCACCTGTTTTTTTATCCAGTAGTCTTAGTGTCGCAACGGAGACCGTTGAGGTCAAGGCATTGGCGAAATACGGACACAAAAAAACCAGCCAAAAGCTGGTTTTTGTAGGTTGGGTTGAGCCTAGGGCCTGTTAACACTAATTCTGATACTTCTGCTGGAGACTATTTTTGTTCCCAGTCAGGCGGAATGAGCGCCATTTAGTCATTCTAAATAAGCGAATTCCAACGCAGCTGGGGGCGAAAATAG
>JALUYN010000463.1 GCA_027012915.1 Cellvibrionaceae bacterium | reverse complement strand
TCTATTGCGTCGCTACAAGCGATTTTTGACGGATGTGGAGTTGGGTGATGGCTCTGAAATGACTATCCACTGTCCCAATACGGGCTCGATGAAAGCCTGTTTGGCTGAAGGCAGTCCCTGTTGGTATTCGCGCTCGGACAATCCCAAACGCAAATATCCGTGTACCTGGGAAATTGCTACTACTCCGGCGGGGCATTTGGCGGGTGTTAACACCGGACGGGCCAATGCGTTGGTGGTTGAAGCCATTGAAGGAGGTGTTATCACTGAGCTGCAAGGGTATGAGCAACTACGCACGGAGGTTCGTTACGGCGAGGAGCGCAGCCGCATTGACGTGCTGCTCGAGCGCGGTGAAGAGCGCTGTTACGTAGAAATCAAGAACGTGACCCTGTGCGAGGATGAAGGTCGGGGCTTGTTTCCCGATGCTGTCAGTACTCGCGGCGCCAAGCATTTGCGTGAGCTGGAACTGATGGTGCAACAGGGGCATCGCGCGGTGCTTCTATTCTGCGTGCAACACAGCGGTATTGAGTCTGTGGCTCCAGCTCGGGATATAGATCCGGCTTACGCTGAAGCTTTTGACCAGGCAGTTCAAGCAGGTGTGGAAGTGCTCGCTTACAAGGCTGAGCTCAGCGCCAAAGAGATTGTGCTGCGCGGCTCTGTCCCGGTTATCTAGCGACTGCAAGGTCCACCCAGACCACACCTTGCTCCACTCGCGTATCGATGGCTGTGAGGTGTTCACCACTACAGGGGCCAGCGACGCAGTGGCCCTTGTCGATAGTAAACAGGGCGCCGTGGGTGGAACATTGAATCAGCTCTTTTTCGTAGGTGAGAAAGCCGTCTTCCTGCCAGTTCAACTCAATGCCCAAATGCGGACAGCTATTGAGATAGGCGTAGACCTGCTCGTTTTTACGCACCACAAACAGAGACTGACCCGCCACCTCAAAGCCTTTGCTGTGGTGGTTGGTCAGTTGCTCAAAATTACACAGTTGATGCACGGATTACTGAGCCGCCTGCAGTGCCGCAATGCGCTTTTCCAACGGCGGGTGGCTGGCGAACAAATCGGACATGCGCTCCTTAAAACCGCCGCTGATGCCAAATGCGTAGATGCTGTCAGGCATGGAGCTTGGCACCTTGGCGTCCACTTCCATTTTCAACCGTTGCAGAGCGTTAATCATGGCGCCGCGGCCCGCCAAGTGTGCTCCGGCTGCATCAGCGCGGAACTCGCGATAGCGCGAGAAACGCATGACGATCATGGAGGCCAAAAAGCCCAGAATCAATTCGGTAACGATGGTGATGGCAAAGAACGCCAGACCAGGACCGTCTTCGTTTTTGAAAACGACGCGGTCAATGGTGTGGCCGATAATACGTGCGAAGAACATCACAAAGGTGTTGATGACACCCTGAATTAGCGACAGTGTCACCATATCGCCATTGGCAACGTGTCCAATCTCATGGGCCAGCACCGCGCGTACTTCCTCTCGGTCAAAGCGTTGTAGAAGACCCAGGCTGACGGCTACCAGAGCGTTGTTTTTGTTCCAGCCTGTGGCGAACGCGTTTGATTCCTGCGCGGGAAAGATGCCCACTTCGGGCATGCCGATGCCGGCTTTCTTGGAAAGATCGGCAACGGTATCCATCAGCCACTGTTCGTCGGCATTACGCGGTTGTTGGATGATTTGCGTGCGAGTGCCCATCTTCGCCATAGTCTTGGACAGCAGTAATGACACTATAGCGCCGCTAAAGCCGAAAACCGCACAGAA
>JALUYN010000462.1 GCA_027012915.1 Cellvibrionaceae bacterium | reverse complement strand
CTCCATTGTGTACAGTCAGCAGCAGGCCTTTGAGTCTTTGCAGTCGCAGGTGAACGCACTGCCTGATGTGGCGGAGAAGCTGACAGATGTTTCCGATAAATTACAGCGGTTGGGTGAAGATCTTGGACAGCAGTTGGTCAGCAATCAGAATGATTTTCACCAATCGGCGCAATCTACCTATCAGCAACTGGCGGATTCTGTGGGACAGTCTCTACGCGATACCATTTCTGAAAGTGCGCGCCTGACGGGCGAGAGTATTAAGCCGGTTGTAAACGATGTTATGCAGCAGATTCGCGGCGAGATCAGTGCCAGTGTTGAGCAGACTCATGGGCATTTGCAGAGCGTGACACAAGCGCAGCTTGAGAATATGGCGAATCAACTGCAGACCTCCGCACTTGCCGTAAACGAAGACGTGCAACGGAGCGTCACGCAGTCTCGAGATAGTCATCAGCAATTAACCGCCCAGGTGACACAAATCGTCGAACAATTGGCTGGCGACAACAGCGCTCATCTGCAGTCGGTCAGCGAGAAACTGGAGTCGACGCTTACTGCGCTTAGAACCACTCTCAGTGGAGAGGCTGAACAGCAGCGTCAAAACGCCGAGATCACCGTGCAGCAGATGCAGGAAACCATGGTGTCTCTGGCTCAGCAATACACCGCCACCAGTGATCAGGCCCTGGCAACCTACAGTAGTGGATCGCAATCCTTAATTGACAAAACCTCACAGCAGACCCAGCAAGTCTCGGAAACTCTTTTGCAGAAAATCAGTGAACTCCTGGCGAGCTCGGAGAATTTGGTGCAAGCAAGGGTAGAGAGCGAATCTCAGTGGGTTGAGGGGCATCAGCAGCGAGTACAGCAGTTGGCAGAGACTCTGCAAGGTGAATTGAGTGCCCTGCGCACGGCCGAAGAAGCGCGTGGTTCTGCGGCTGTTGAACGCTTGGCTGAGCTGCAGTCTGCTCTGACAGAGCACCTGAGTCAGTTGGGTAACGCTCTGGAACAGCCGATGAGCCGCCTGATTGAAACCGCATCCGAAACACCGAAAGCGGCGGCTGAGGTCATCGGTCATTTGCGTAATGAAATTTCCAAGAACATCGAGCGCGATAACAGTTTGCTGGAAGAGCGCCAGAAAATCATGGAAGAGCTCTCGACTCTGTCGGCTTCCATGGAGCAGGCCTCCCAGGCACAAAATCGTGCGGCGGAGTTGTTGGTGAATTCTTCCACCGAGATGCTGGAGAAGGTCGGTGAGCGCTTCAGCGAAAAAATCGACTCCGAAGTGGGGCGCATTGGCGAAGTAGTGGATCATGTATCCGGCAGTGCCACGGAAATGTCCAGCCTTGCTGAAGGATTTGCTGCTGCAGTTACTGTGTTTAGCGAATCCAGCAAGGATCTGATTGAAAACCTCAATCGCATTGAGCAGGCGCTGGAGAAATCCAATACCCGCAGTGATGAACAGCTGGGCTACTACGTGGCCCAGGCGCGTGAAATCATTGATCACAGCATGATGTCGCAAAAGGAAGTATTCGAGGAAGTTCGAAAACTGAGTCGCGCGGCTGAAGCCGAGGCTATGTAGAGCGCTGAGCTATGGATGAGATTGAGGATACAACACAGTCGACACCCATATGGGCTATCTTCGGTGATTTGATGTCGGGCCTGGTGGGCGTGTTTGTACTGCTGTTGGTTTGGGTGATTGGCTATCAATTGGAATTGGCCAAATCTCTGGAAGAGGAAACGCTTAAGCGACAGCAGGAAGAGCAGCGACGCATAGCGCTGGAAGAAGCATTGGCAGACCCCTTGGCTTCCGGCAGTGTGACCATTCGCGATGGCAAGATCGGTATCAGTGGCAGTGTTTTGTTTGCTCTGAATTCCGATCAGTTGCAGCGTGAGGGGCGGGATTTGTTGCGTGCGTTGGTTGCACCTTTGACGGTGTACCTGGCTGAGCGCCAGGAGATGCTAATGGTCAGCGGTTTTACCGATGACCTTCCGGTGCGTCGAGATAACCAGCGTTTTGCCGATAACTGGGAGCTATCCGCACAGCGATCGCTTACGGTGACGCGGGTGTTGATTGAAGAAGGCATGTCGCCCGAGCGCGTATTTGCTGCAGCTTTTGGTTCTCAGCGCCCGGTGGTTCCCAATGTTGACGCCGCGAGTCGTTCGCAGAATCGCCGCGTGGAAATTTCACCGGTGCCCATGAGTGCTTCAAACAACGCTGCATCTCAATAGGATAGTGTGTCAGTGAACCGTTCATCTCAAATCGACCGACTGTTGGCTCTGCTGGACGATGCCATCAATGAGATGCAACCCGAGGTCTTGGCTCAACAGATCGAGGGCTTGTCAGAGCAACAGCTTCAGGCTTTTGATCCTGTGCGGTTCGGGTTTATTCAAGCCCTGGGTCGCAAGATGCGGCAAGAGCGTGAATCGGTTTCGGTGCTGTTGTTTGATAAATTGAAGAAGTCACTGCAGGAACTGCGTGAAGACGTACAGGCCGCAGCGGATCAGAATGTCAATTTGCTGCAGGTGGTTTTGGATGAGTTCCCTGATTCAGAAGCGCAGGCTCGCGACCATTTTGAGCAGGGCGACCATCGCCAACTAAAAAAGCTGGTAGACGGTCTTTATCGCAAGCAGTTAGAGGCACCTTCTCTATTCAAATCGTTGATCGATGATTTGAGCCTACAGGACTTACCGTCAGCTCCTGCTGTGGCAGACACACCCGTGGATATCGCAGATATCGCGGCCCCCAAACAGGGTGAGTTGCTGTCTAAAGGGGATGAATCCCTGCCTCAGTCGGCACCCAGAGAGCTACGCGCATTGACGCCGTTACGGGAATCCTGGGCCAAACTGAATGCCGAAAAACTGGTAATGCGTTCTATCAATGAAGGACCGGAAAATGCCGGGCCATTGAACCCTCATTATCTCGCCATTCGCTCACTGTCGAATATGCGGGATCTGTCACCCCACTATCTCAATCGCTTCGTGGCGTACATGGAAACTTTGTTGTGGTTGGAAAAGGCTGCGGCGAAGAAACCCAAAACCAAACGCAAAAAATAGACAAACGAAGAGCGAACGATGGGCTCCTGTCATCCCGTGGCGAGCACCTCGTCCCCGCCGGGGGGGTAATACTCCGTCATCCCGGGGGAGAATAATTCGTCATCCCGGACTTGATCCGGGATCTCCTCCTACAAAGCCTCAACCCAGGGATTCCCGCTCACCCCAAGGCATCTTCTCTTGCCTCCGGCAATTCACCTTATTCGCGGGAATGACATAGTAGTAACTAATGACGCACTAGGCAGTGACTCGAATCCACCTACTTCAGCGAATCATGCATCGCTTTCAGCGAAGCCGCACGCAGATCACGCTTGTTCAGTGCGTAAAACTCTTTCGGCAGTTCCGTCAGCTTTTCCGCCAGTGCTTGAGCTCGATCCATTAACTGATCGGCAGCCACAACTTCATCCAGGAAGCCCGCAGGCACGGCTTGTTGCGCAGTATGAGGCGTGGATTGAATCATGGCAGTGGTCTTGTGGCTGCTGGCAATGCGGTCGTGAATCAGAGTCAGCAGAACCTGAGTGAATCCCATGCTGATCGCAGTTTCGGGCAGAGTGACTTGATACTCGGCCTCTGCGCCAATGCGGTTGTCGGACGCCATCAACAGGAACGCGCCCATACCAATTGCGTGGCCGGCGCAGGCAGAAATCAGCGGCAGTGGGAATTCGTAGAGGCGAGTCAGCATTTCCATACCGCGGCCCACCAGTTCGGTAGCGGCTTCGGGGCTGACCTGCAGAGCTTTGAGGTCAAAGCCAGCAGAGAACATACCTTCGCGACCAGTGAGGATTACGGCGGAGGCTTCTTTCTCCGCGCGGTCCAGGTTGGCGTAGAGTTGGTCGATAAAGTTGTGGTTTACGGCATTGGCCTTGCCGTCGTCAATGGAGATGATGGCGACGTTATTGTTCAGTTGGTAACTCATAATTCTCTCTGGTATGGCGAAATCTATACATTGTCATTGTAGGCGTGGGCATTGCGTACCCAAGGCTGGCTATCATGAAGGCAGTGGTGGCGTAAATAAACACGTTTTTTTATGAATTTGCGACAAGCTTTTGCAGTTTGCGCAGGCGCTGTTGCGAGACGCGGTAATTCTTCTCCGCCTGACTTTTCCTATCGGTTTCTTTCTCAAGCTGCGCCAGGCTGTTTTCGAATTGATCCAACCAGTTGAGCCGTACCTTGAATTCTTCAGCCGCCAGTAAGCTGGTGGACGACGCCACCAGTGCGGTGTCCTTCAGCAGTGGCCCGTGTTCCACGATGCGATCCACCAATTGCAGTGCGTTGTTGATTTCGTCATGGGTTTGCTGGCGCATTTCCTGAATTCTGTGGATCAGGGCGTTGCTGTCCTGTGGGTCGCTCAGGTAGAGCTTCAGCAGTGACTTGTATTCCGTCTTCTGGGGCTCGCCGGGCTGTGCTAGCCAGGCTGCAAAGGCCTCTCGGCCTGCGTCGGTAATAGCGTATACGGTGCGATTGCGCTTGCCATTGCGCTCTTGGGTTGCTGAAAGCAGCCCCAGTTTGGCGAGCTTCTTGGGCTCATTGAATACCTGGCTGCGGGTTCGAGGCAGAATGTAGCGAATCACGCTACTCTCCATAAACGCTGCCAGATCATACGCTGACCAGGGTTGCTTGTTAAACAGCCCCAAGAGGCTGTAGGCGGTGGCATTGAGTTTGTCTTGCATAGCGTTGTGTCTGCGATCTTGCTTAATGGTCCATTTTGGATTATTTTGGTCCAAATTAGACCAAAAATAAAGAGGGAGAATAAGTCGGTGGAGAAATCAATCAAGCACAGCTTGCAGCGTGGTTTGTTGTTATCGAGTATTTTGATGAGCGGGATGGGCCTGTCGTTGCCCGGGTATGCCTCCGAGCGCTCGGCCGCGGTGTCTCACTTGGCCGAAGCCATTCAGTTCGAGACCATCAGCTATCAGGATCGGAGCCAGATTGATTACTCGGAGTTCCTGGCGTTTCACGAATTCTTGAAAGAGACTTACCCGCTAACGTTTTCGGCTTTGAAAGTGGAAACTGTGGCCAACTACAGCTTGGTCTTAACGTGGATGGGTACCGAACCCGAGTTGAAACCGGTGCTAATGGATTCTCACTACGATGTGGTCCCCATCGAGCCGGGAACGGAGGAAGATTGGGTTCAACCTCCGTTTGGCGGTGCCGTAGGTGATGGTTATCTGTGGGGGCGGGGAGCGCTAGACGATAAGGCCTCAGTGATAGCCACGTTGGAAGCCATTGAGGCGCTCTTGAAAGAAGGTTTTAAGCCCCAGAGAACCCTGCTGTTTTCCTTCGCTCACGATGAGGAGATCGGTGGCGATGACGGCGCTGCCAATATCGTCAAACATCTGAAGGCTCAGAATATCCAACTCGAGTATATGATTGCCGAGGGAGGTTTGATTCTGGAGGGCAACCCTCTGGTTCCGGGCCGGGATATGGCTATGATCGGCTTGGCGGAAAAAACCTATGTAACATTAACCCTGAAGGCTAAAGGGGAAGGGGGGCACTCCTCAATGCCAGTAGAGGACAATGCGGTGGTACGTCTAGCCAGTGCCATAACAAGGCTGCATGAGAATCCGTTTGAGCCGGAATTGATGCCCCCCGTAAGTGACATGCTTAAGATCGTCGGCAAAGAGCTGGGTGGTGTCAAAGGTTTTGTGATGGAGCACCAATGGCTCACCGAGCCCGTTCTCCTATCCATTCTGGAAAAGCAGCCCACAACCAATGCGATGATTCGCACGACCACCGCGGTAAC
Organism: Cellvibrionaceae bacterium; assembly: GCA_027012915.1. The sequence continues at coordinate 4,494 of JALUYN010000462.1, read as the reverse complement.
CATGTTCGACGCGGGCATAAAAGAAAATGTGATTTCACAGCAGGCACAGGCCAAAGTGAATTTCAGACTGATGCCGGGCTTTACTCAGGAACAGTTGATTGAGGCTGTCACCGAAATTATCGATGATGATCAAATTGTTATTGAATCCAAACAGTGGCAAAAGGGCCCGCCGGTTGCCGATATCAACGGCGAAGGCTACACACGAGTGAAGGGGGCTATTAATGAGGCTTACCCCGGGGCTCTGGTCACGCCTTCCATGTTAACCGCTACTACCGACAGTCCACACTATGTGGGATTGGCGCCAAACATCTATCGATTTCATCCATTTTCTTTGCCCATGGCCGATACTAAAACCATACACAGCACTAACGAGCGCATTTCGCTGGAAGCAGTAGATCGTTCTGTCGTAGTATCCAGAGCGCTGATTAAGGCTTCGGCAAGACCCTAGGCTGGGTGTCGGCTGTACAAGAGTTTAATTATGAGGATGGTATGGAGCGTGTTGTAACGCGTTTATCGTTGTTTTTCTTTGCTGCGGCAATGCTCGCTCCATTCGCCGTCCAGGCTCAGGATGTGTGTTATGTCCAGCAACAGTTGTGCAATGAAAGCTGTGCTGGCGATACTTTGTGTCGCATTCGAACCTGTTTTAAAGAAGCGGTGGAATGTCAGAAGCGCTTGGATGAACAGGCACAAAAACCGCAGCAGATTTTCCCGGAAGTGGCTCCCGATACAGAGGCGGCTCCGGTCAATGTTGATCCCAGGCCAGCCTTTCGTCAGCCTCCCCGACGCAACCAGTTACCCAAGCCAAAGACCTATGTACTACCACCGATAGAGACCTGCGCCAGTCTTTCCTGGCAGGGAGATAGACTGGTTGAATTTACCGCGACGAATAATTGCCCAGCGGCGATTGACGCGGATGTATTGTTCAGCGATGGCACTCGTGTGGCCGTGTACTGCGATGGTTACGATTCCTGTACCGCGTCGTTTCCCAAAGTAAAAGTCAGCGATCAGTTCCAATATTGGTTGCGTTACGCTACAGAAGACAAAAGCCTTAATTAACGGCGTCGTTGTTTTCACTACTTAGTCATCCCTGGTCCGCTTACCTCGAAGACCTCGTCATCCCGGACTTGATCCGGGATCTCTTGCTGGGATGCCGTCGTTCGGGGATTCCCGCTTACCCCAGGGCACCCTCTCTTGCCTCCGGCAATTCACCTTGTTCGCGGGAATGACGTCGTGGAGAGAGTGATGTGTTTCAAAGTCAGCTATACCTCGAATAACGCGTCATCCCGGACTTGATCCGGGATCTCTTGCTACAGCGCCGCCGCTAACTCACACCCCTGTTTAATGGCCCGCTTGGCATCAATTTCCATGGCCAATTCAGCGCCGCCAATCAAATGCAGGTTGGGTATTTCTTTCTGCAACTGATCGTAAAGAGCGCGATCGCTTTCCTGACCCGCGCACAAAATAATGTTGTCGACATCCAGAGTTTTGGCTTGGCCATCGACCACAATGTGCAGACCATCGTCATCAATGCGATCGTAGTGCACCGCGTTGATCATTTTGATGCCGCGACGCTTCAGACTGATGCGATGGCTCCAACCTGTGGTGGGCGCCAGACCTTTACCAATTCCGGTGGCTTTTCGCTGCAGCAGGTAGATGTCGCGGCCGCTGGTTTCCACCACCGGCTCGACGCCTGCGACGCCACCGCGGGGATGGTTCTTAAAGTCGATACCCCATTCTTTGGCGAAGGTATCGATGTCGATACTGGCGGATTTGCCCTTGTGACTTATGAGTTCTGCGACGTCAAAACCAATACCGCCGGCACCAATAATGGCCACCTTCTGGCCGATAGGTTTGTTACCCATGATGGCGTCGGTGTAAGTAATAACCTTGTCGGAGTTCACGCCTTCAATGGCGGGAGTACGCCCTTGAATACCGGTGGATATGACGACTTCGTCCCAGTTGCCTTGTTTGAGCTCTTGCAGGTCGACACGATGGTTGAGCTTTAAATCCACATTGTGGATCTCAATCATCTTGTTGTAGTAACGAATAGTTTCGTTGAATTCTTCCTTGCCGGGAATACGCCGGGCCAGATTAAAGTGGCCGCCAATTTCATTGCTGGCTTCAAAAAGAGTGACCTTGTGGCCTCGCTGTGCCGCGGTGGTCGCAAACGCCAATCCGGCAGGGCCCGCTCCAACGACCGCTATGGATTTGGCTTTTTCGACCGGTTCGTAGTTCAGAATGGTTTCATGGCAGGCGCGCGGGTTCACCAGGCAGCTAACAGTCTTGCCCTGAAATACGTGATCCAGACAGGCCTGATTGCAGCCAATGCAGGTATTGATTTCGTCTTCACGACCCTCGAAGGCTTTCAGGGCAAACTCCGGATCTGCCAGCATTGGCCTTCCCATGGATGTGATATCCGCGTCTCCCCGGGCCAGCACGTCTTCCGCCACTTGGGGCATATTGATGCGGTTGCTGGTAATCATCGGGATGCTCACTTCCTTGCGCAGCTTGCCGGTCACCTGGGCAAAGGCTGCGCGTGGTACGCGTGTCGAAATGGTGGGTACCTGGGCTTCGTGCCAGGTAAAGTGGGTGCTGAGAATATTAATGCCTGAGTTTTCCAGTGCTTTGGCCAGGGTAACGACCTCTTCCCAGGTTAAGCCATCTTCGATCATTTCCATGGCCGGGATACGGAAGATCATTATAAAGTCGTCGCCGACGGCTTCACGGATTCTCTCGACGATTTCCAGAGAGAAGCGCATGCGATTTTCAAAGCTGCCACCCCACTGATCATGGCGTTTATTGGTGCGCTCGGAGAGGAAAATGTTCAGCAGGTAACCCGCAGACCCAATCAGTTCTATACCGTCGTAGTCAGATTTTTGTGCCAGCGTTGCTGTATTAACAAAGTCGTTGATGGTGTTTTGAATGTCTTCTTCGGTCATTTCCCTTGGGGTGTAGGGATTGATGTACGACTTCACCGGTGAAGGGGCGACCTGATTGGGGGTCATGGCATAGCGGCCTGCGTGCAGGATCTGCAGGCAGATCTTGCAATCCGAAGCAGCTTCATGCACGGCATCGGTTATCTGCTTATGATCAGCAACCTGAGATTCTGAACAGAATGCCTCAGAGGGATCGTCACTTACGGTAGAGTCTGCGTTGGGGGCTGTGCCACCAGTAATAATGATCCCAACGCCCGCTTTGGCGCGTTCTGCAAAGTACACCGCCTGGCGGTGCATATGGTCTTCTTTGCTGTTGTCATCTGTAGCAATCGTTGGAACTTCTGTTGCGCCGGATCGGATCGCCTCTTTGTTGCCGTAGCCGGTATCACCCACATGTTCCAGTCCGGTGTGCATGGAACCCATCAGAATACGGTTTTTAATAGTGGTGAAGCCCAGATCCAGGGGTTCAAACAGTCGGGGGTATTTGGCGTGTGCAGTCATAGATAGCCTCAGCAGTCGGTGTTTTAATAATAAGACTAGGCTAATGAGGACCGGGTGCTCTGTCGTTAAACTAGTTTAACAGTGTTGATCACATGGTCATTTGAAACAGCGAATGTTTTGCAGACATTTGGCGGTCTTTGATAGTCTTAGTGTATCTTCTGGTAACAGTGTTTATTCTCACTAAATGACTCTTTTAATTCTTTATTTGGTAATCGCCATTGGCGTTTCCTTTCTCTGCTCAATTCTTGAAGCTGTTCTCCTCTCCATAACCCCGAGTTATGTACAACAGGTGCAAGCCCAACGCCCTGGTGCAGGGAAGCGGCTTGAGAGCATCAAAGCCAATCTCGATGAATCACTCTCCAGTATTCTGATTCTCAATACCTTTGCTCATACCATGGGCGCGGCCGGTGTTGGTTCTCAGGCACTGCAGGTGTTTGGTGAGGAGTGGGAGACCCTGATAGCGGTACTGTTGACCTTGGCGATTCTGTACTTTTCCGAGATTATTCCTAAAACCTTGGGGGCGACTTTCTGGAAGCAATTCGCACTGCCATCGGCTTACTTGATAGGCTTCCTCGTCAAACTGGTGTTCCCTCTTGTGTGGGTGTCGACGCGCCTGACCCGATTGTTCAGTCGCGGCAATGAGAACGAAATCACTCGCGAAGAGATTATTGCGCTGGCATCATTGGGGCACAAAGGCGGAGCGCTGGTTCAGCAGGAGAACGAGTATCTGTCTAACCTGTTGCGCATGCGGGAGATCAAGACTGAAGAGATCCATACCCCGCGTACCGTGGTGCATATGCTCCAGGAAAATGTCACGGTGAGTGAGGCACTGGATAATCCAAGAACCCGACAGTTCAGCCGTATCCCGGTATACACCTCCGGTGTGGACTACGTGGACAACAAAATTATCAAATCAGACCTGTTTGAAGCAGAGCGGGCCGGCAATGGCGACAAAGAAATTCGAGAGTTCGCCCAGCCCATCATTCGAGTTTCCGAAAAGTTGCCGGTGCAAAACCTGTTGAATCTGTTTATCAAACAGAAAGAGCATCTGTTTCTA
>JALUYN010000461.1 GCA_027012915.1 Cellvibrionaceae bacterium | reverse complement strand
TGTGATTGGGCCTGGTGCACGTCGGGTGTCCTGTATCTCTCCTGCTTTTGGCGATTCTACCGATAATAGCCAAGTGGGCCAAAGCAAACTGTGAAATGGTTCGGAAATATTCCGGCCTGTATCAGTCTAGCAGTCTGCTGTGGTTGTGCTGCAGCCACTGCAAGGCAATCAGCGTGGCCGCGTTGTTAAAGCGACCACTGTAGAGCTCGGCGAAAACCTCATCAGCGGGAAGGACGTGGAGTTTGATGTCTTCGGCCTCGGAATCAAGACCGTGTACGCCGCCGGCGTCGCTAAGGTCGATCAATGAGCAAAACAGATGCAGTTTTTCATCGCAGCCACCGGGGCTGGCGATGTAGTTGCAGATATACTCCATGGAGTCAGGGGTTAGACTGGTCTCCTCGGCAGTTTCGCGCCAAGCCACGTCCTCAAGAGTCTCGCCCTCCTCCACCATGCCGGCAACCACCTCCATACACCAGGGGCCGTGAGGGTCTTCCAGAGCGCCTACACGAAATTGTTCCACCAGGCCGATCAGGTTGCTTTTGGGGTCGAATAACACGACTCCAATAGCTTCACCGCGCAGGAATATCTCCCGGGTAATGGTGGGTGACCACCCCCCAGCGTAGAGGCGATGGCGCAGGTGTATACGCTCGGCCCGAAAGAAGGCGTTGAACAATTCTTCGCGCTCTACAATCTCTACATCGTCGCGATGGTAGGGCTCTTTGGGCAGTGACATGGTTTGGTCCGAATTACTGTGAGGCCTCGCTCTGAACGCGCTGTTGCAAATAGGCGATCAGAGACTGCAGGCGTTGATCGTTGGGTTGCAGGGATTGTAACCGTCGGGCGTAGTTCAGTGCCATGGGCCAATCTTGTCGTTCGCGGGATACTCCTAACAGCGCGACCAGCAGTTCACTGTTTTGTGGATCCAGTTGCAGCACAGTATGCCATTGCTCCTGGGCTGCTTTCAGCTTTCCTCGGTGGTGCAGAATTACACCGTAGATATAGCCATAGCGGACGTTGTCCGGCGCCAATGCAGCGGCTTTGGCCAGTGCCGGCTCGGCGTTCTTATACTGCTTTTGCCGTACTAGTGACAGTCCGCGGGTGTGGTGCAGTGCCGCGGCTTCCGGGGCGTGAGTAAGAGCTTGATTGAGAACCGCCATGACCTGATCTTCCCGCTGTAATTCTCGATGCAGATCCGCGAGGTTCAGGGAAGCTATCAGCAGCTCGGGTGCCTGCTGCAGGGCTTTGCGATAAAAACCCTGGGCCTTTTGATGGGCGCCGCGCGCTGCATAGAACACTCCCAAAGCTACCTGTCCCGAGGGAGTGTCCTGTTGTAGTAACAGAGAGGCTTCGTATTCTTTGAGAAGTGTCCGCCACTGGCTTAGATCGCTGTCACTCAGTTGCGCCGGATCCATTGACGACAAAGCGCTGGCAACCGCCATGCGCACCTGTTTACTGTCATCTTGAATCAGCTCCCGCAGCTCAGTGTAGCGCTGTGCTGCTGGCAAACCGGCCAGCAGACGTACGGCGGCGGTGCGCACTGAGGGAGATGCATGATGCAATTGGGTTTGAGCTACCAAGAGATGTGAGGCACTGGTTATTCCGTCCAGGCCAGCCAATGCGGAAGCTTGCACAATATTCGGCGCGCGGTTTTCCATGGCCAGACTCATCAGCCGTTGTTGACTGTCGCTGCCGCCGCGCAGGCCGCGCAGCAAAGCTTCGCTGTAGAACGATTGCAGCTGTTTGCCGCTGGCTTTGAGCCAGTT
>JALUYN010000460.1 GCA_027012915.1 Cellvibrionaceae bacterium | reverse complement strand
TGACCGTTCTAATGCCCTTTATTGGTACTTTGATCAAGCTGTCTGGTGGGCAAGTGCCGCATTGGTTTTTCTATGCGCTGCCTCAGGGAATTGAGTTCGCATTACTGGCCATGGCCCTGGTGGAAGTGGTGCGCTGTTGGCGCGAGGATCTGCTGCAATCGAGGCGAAATCTGCGCCTCTGGTTTGCAGGGTTTGGGGGTACTTACTTACTCGGGATGCTGCTGATGCGGGAGGTGTTGTTTCCCGGAGAGTCCTGGCTGGCGGTATGGCAATACGTACCCGCTGGCGTGGCCCTGCTGGTGGTTAACGTGTTGTTACTGCAACTGCGCGGGGGCGTGTTTTTTGTGGCAGCTGAGGAGGGGGCAGTATTGGCAGCAGAGCCCGAAGCTGAGCCTTATCCGGTACAACCATCTGACACGCAACTCAAGCCTGCCGAGGTGGTGGCTCCGGAGATTCTCAGTAAGCTCGAACAGCTGATGGACGAGAACAAGGTTTATCGGGAGATGGGACTGACCATTGGCCAGCTCGCGGGTTTGATGGAGCTGCCGGAATATCGCCTGCGTAAGGTGATCAATGCGGGGCTCGGTTACCGCAACTTCAATGATTTCCTCAATCACTACCGCATTGCAGAAGCGCGTCAGCGACTGTCCAGTGCCGAAGAGAGCGATACCCCGATTCTCAATATTGCTTTGGACGTAGGCTATCGTTCTCTCAGTTCCTTCAATAAGGCTTTTAAGGATTCCACTGGGCTCACACCTACCGAGTTCCGCAGGACTTTCTGAGTTGTGCGGGTTCCGAGGGGGAGTTACTTCGTTACCCCCGCAGCCCTTACTCCCCCCCCTTCGTCATCCTAGCGAAAGCGGGAATCTCTTCGACATGGTGCCAATGAAAGAAAATTCCCGTGTGCACGGGAATGGCTGTTTCAGGGGGGGAGGTTGCGCTGGGATGCATATTTAGCCGACAAAATTCCAAAATCACTGACGAATTTCTGAAATTCATAAGAAAACCGCGCTTTTTTCGCCCATTCTTGCCCAATAAATAAACGCCGGGGCCTATTGAGCCTCCGCTGACAAAAATAAAACAATGTTTCGGGCGGTGTGTATGAATCTCAAATCACTTACTTCTATGGGGCCGTGGGTGGCGATACTAGGTCTGCTCTCCATGGGTTCGATCACCTATGCCGCAGATGCGGAGTCCGGAAAACAGCTCTATCAATCCTGCATCAGTTGCCACGGTGATCAGGCGCAGGGTAACGATGCCATGGGTACACCGGCCTTGGCAGGTCAAAGTGCCACCTATCTGGTCAGACAGTTGGGGCACTTTCAAAGCGGCTTGCGCGGTTCTGAGGACAGCTTCGCTGAACAAATGAAAGCCCAGGTGGCCTCCCTTTCCGAGACGGATGTTGCTGATGTTTCTGCCTATCTGGCGACATTGGCTCCCGCCAAGTCACCCCGGGCCAGTGGCGATATGCGTTTGGGCAACAACTACTATCACGGTTCTTGCGGTGGTTGCCACGGTGGCAAGGCCGAGGGTAACGACAAGCTCAACGCACCTCGCCTGGCCGGACTTTCGGCAGACTATCTGAAGCGTCAATATCTGCACTTCAAAAGCGGTGCTCGCGGCAGTGACGCGGGAGATCGCTACGGTCGCCAGATGAAAATGATGGCCCAGGTGCTGCCTGACGATGCAACACTCGACCATGTGATTGCCTACATTACTGCTCAGGCTCAGTGAGTTCTACTGTGATGCGAATATTCGCTGCATTGCT
>JALUYN010000459.1 GCA_027012915.1 Cellvibrionaceae bacterium | reverse complement strand
CAACGGCATGCTGATGGATATCTATGCCACGGCGTGGCAGCTCAATGGCAATCCACTCTACAAAAGTGCGCTTCTCGGCATCAAACGTTGGATGCGGCAATTTCTATTGTCGGAATACGGGGCCTTTTTCAGTGGTCTGGCTGCGGATTCAGACAATCAGGAAGGCGGCTTTTATTTGATGTCCCCTGAAGACATCAAAGCATGCTTGAATGATGAAGAATTTGAGTTGTTTGAATTGATGTTCGGCTTGCAGGAAGAGCCGCAACTGAGCGGTGGCTGGCATTTCTCTCAGCACATGGATCTGTCTGCCGCGGCGCGAAAACTCATGTTAACCCGAGACAGCGCTCTGGGGGTGTATCGCCGGGGACGTATCAAACTGGAAAACGCCCGGGCACAAAAGAGCTGGCCTAAGGTGGATCACAAGATTCTCACCGGTTGGAATGCGCTGGCTATCAAGGGGCTCGTCTCTTTGGCAAGAGCGACCGGAGACAACAAATCCCTGGTCATGGCGCAACAGGTAGCCAACTTTATTCGCAAGAATCTGTGGCTCAATCAGGGGTTGTTCGGTTCCTGGCAGCGAGGGCAACCCAAGGGACATGCGTTCCTGGATGACTATGTCTACCTGATGGATGCGCTGATAGATCTATTGCAGTTGCAGTGGCGAGACGACGACTTCCAGTTTTTGACCATGCTTGCCGAATCCGTGCTATCGCAATTTGAGGATGAGGAGCACGGTGGTTTCTACTATACACCTCACGATCAAGAGCCCTTGGTGTACCGCAGTAAACCCTATGTTGACAGCATTTTGCCAGCTGCTAATGCGGTGGCCGCCAAGGTGTTCTTGCGTCTCAGCGTACTGGCCGCCGAACCCCGCTATCAAGAAGTGGCTAAACGTACTCTATTGGCGGGTTATCTCTCGATGCAGCAGGTGCCAGACAATCACTTGGCGCTGGTGCAGGCCTGGGAAGAGTACTTAAAGCCGTTACCGCAGGTGTATTTGGTGGATGACGGTTCTATGGAAGCTTGGCAATCGGATATTCAAAGTCATTTTTTGGGGCGGGTTTTGTGCTTCCGTATTCCGTACTGGTCCGAGGCTCAGCCGCCGGAGTTACTCAGTATGGAACAGGGCGAAGCGGTGGTGTGCTACGGCGAGCAGAATATGGCCAAGCTGAAATCCCGAATTGGGCTGGTGTCAGAACTGTCCAAGCTGGTGGGAGTGCCGGACGCGTGATGTTGGTCGCGGCGTTCTTCGCCGATTATTTCTCTGTTTTTGAATTCATTTGCAGCAGCTGTTGAGGGACGTCGGTAAAGACGCCGTCGACACCCAGCTCGCACATGTGTTGCCAGTCATCCGTTTCATTGACGGTATAGACCCAGGTTTTCAGACCGCGTTTGCGTGCGTCGTCGATAAGGGCTTGATTGATAAAGTTAATGTTCGGGTGAAATGAGTAAGCCTCGAGCTCTTCGCAACAGGCGGCATAGTCCAGGGGAATGCCCTCGATTAGGGCGCCTCGTTTAACTTCAGGCAATAGCTGTTTGAAGTGATATAGCTGGTGGTGGTCGAAGCTAGAGACCACATATTGATCAAGGCTTTGCTGATGGTCGTGAGCGAATTGTTGTAGTAGCTCTGCAACCGATTGGCTGCAGCCGGGACCTTTCAGTTCGATGTTTAGGACTACTCTGTCTCCTACCAGTTTCAGAATGTCCTGCAAGCTTGCAAGACGACTGCCGCAACTCATTTCCAGAGCCCTTAGATATTCCGGGTGGTG
>JALUYN010000458.1 GCA_027012915.1 Cellvibrionaceae bacterium | reverse complement strand
CCGCTGAGTGCGTATCTTTCGTTTGATAACCTCTGTGATGAGGTACACCGGCTACTCGATGGCTATGGTACTGAGTGCGCGATTAATTTTGAATAGGCACTTACTAGCACCAAGTACCAGCATGTTACTATCATCAATGGAAGTCCCTGAGATGGTGGCCGGGTAGCCTTTTAGATTGGCGGCCTCCGATCCCTGAGCCAACGGCCAGAAGACCGTACGTACTTTCAGATTACCCCGCTGGAGAGCCGTCTTTAGCATGGCCCACTGATTACTATCGCCCCAGCCTTCTTGGGCAGTAGTAGTACCGGAAGCAAGCCACATATCAGAGCCGATCTCAATGGCCTTAACGTAATCATCCTCGGTATACTTTGGAACTAAATTGTAGACCGGTGACAGGGCTGATTCGATAACTCCAGTAGGCTCACCCGTTATGGGATCCTTACGAATTTTCCCATCAGAGGGGTCTGAGCTGTCCTTATTGATGCCGGCCATTTCTAGAGCCAAACTGTTAGCCGACGATATCCACCCGGATATATGTTGAACATAAATGGGGTGTTTTCTGCTCACCTTATCAAGGTCAGCGCGGGTAGGATGGCGCATATCCAAAATGTTGCTATCGTCATATCCCCAACCCAGTACCCATTGCCCTTCTGGTGTCGCGTCAGCCTTCTCTTTCAGTAATGCGATCATCTCCTCAATACTCTTGACCCCACCAATAGGCGGACTATTGAGATCCACCCAGCCGTAGGCATACTCCGCAGTCAAAAAGAAATGTCCATGAGCATCGATGAAACCAGGAAGCATGGTCCGCTCCTTCAGGTCAACGATGCTGGTTTCACTAGTGGCAAGTCTCTGTAGATCCGCCGATTTACCCACAGCTTTAATCTTCCCATCCTCGACCGCCACCGCCTCCACAGTACCCAGCACATCATTCATAGTGATGATGTTGCCATTCAAGTAGATGGTGTCTACTGCGAAGACTATGTTATTGAAGCCCAACCACAACGGCACTAAAAAAAAGCCTGTGCGTAGTGTTTGCTGTAAGAAACTGCCCTGTTTCATTGAACTACCCTCTTTCACGTTATGCAGACGTGCCATACACTTAAGTCAAGTACCACGGCGCATCGATTCGCCAACGGCACTCCACCCAAATAAGACCTTAAAAAATAATCACGTAGCGATTAAAATAAATTGCTATATGATCGCCACCGATTACTTATCTATACAGGAGATGACATTGAAATAGTTACCATACGGACATCCATGAACGACGCACTCCATTATTCGAATCAACGAACAATCCAAAAAAATGAAACAATTTTCATTATATACCATCAATAGCTGCTAGTGCTCGCTCCTTCAACCAGGGCGGGATCGTACTTTTTTAGTTAAATTTGAATGAGTTACCAGTCTATGATCTAATTGCTCTCCCTGTCGGAGGAGCCCTTTCATGACGCTAATTGAACACCTTACACTTGTTGAAGAAACACGTTCAGATATTAACCGTAAACATGATTTAGTCGATGTCATGTTTCTAGTCATTAGCGCCATTATGGCAGGCGCTGAAGGCTGGCAAGACATTGAAACATATGGTGAATCTAAGGCTGACTGGCTACGTAAATACAGGCCTTTTACTCACGGCATTCCCCGCCGACATACTATTGCTCGTATTCTGCAAAGTGTGGTTCCTGAGTCCTTACTAGAAGCGTTGGCAAGCTGGATTAACGACTGTCGTAAAAGCAACGATAAACCTATTATTGCCTTTGATGGCAAAGTGTTACGTGGTTCTTACCGTAATAAGTCTTCTGAAGCGCTACAATTAGTGACTGCCTACGATACTGAAAAAGGGTTGGTATTGAGCCAGAAAGCAACACCGTCCAAAAAGGGAGAGATTGGTACGGTTAGAGCCATGCTGGACGTACTCAACCTGAACGGTGCCGTAGTGACTTTAGATGCACTGCACTGTCAGCGTGAAACCTTAGAAAAAATACAAGAGAAGAAAGCGCATATGGTGGTGCAGGTTAAACACAACCAACCTCTGCTACGCGAAGCGGTTCAATCACAGTTTCAAGAGGTATTCGACGCTAACAAAGAGCAAGTAATTGCCGAGCACAAAGAGACAGGGCATGGACGTAAAGAAGAGCGCTATGTCTTTCAATTAAAAGCTAAATTATCCCCTGAACTGGTAGATAAATGGCCCAGTATTCGCAGCATTATTGCCGTGGAACGGCATCGGGTTATAAAAGGCAAAGGAACGGTCGACACCTCCTATTATGTAAGCTCTTTGCCACCTAAGCATAAGATGATCGGGCACTATATTCGCCAGCATTGGCGTATCGAAAACAGTCAACATTACATTTTAGATGTGGTGTTTAAAGAGGACGCGTCACGCATTGCCATCGGAGATGCAGTTGAAAATATGGGGTTGTTTCGTCGTTTTGTCCTAAATATCCTCAAACAAAGCACTTGTGGAGCGCCTAGTCAGCGCAACAAACTGAAAAGAGCCAGCTGGGATGATAATTACCGAGCGGAATTATTTTTTGGCTAATATAGATTCTGGCCAAAAGTTAAGCAAAGTATGCTCCCACCCTGCTCCTTCAACACCGGCGTACCTTATTTTCCCAATAATAAAAATTCCAATATGAATATCCAGATAGAGATCCACGCCAAGGATAACCTCGTTGAAGCGAAAGTGATTATTCATGCGTGATTTTTCCACAAGGGATACCTCACCAATCCTGAGCGTAGAACGCGCGCCAGACAAATCAGTTAAACCTATTACCATATAAAAAATACTTATCATATCGAGTCACTATTCAGCGAAAATTTTTGAGCTTCTGGAAAAGCACTCGATCGGATTACGTGCTTTATAACGCTCTTTGTCGTGGTACTCCCGGGCTCCGGTTCTTACTTGGTTGAATCACTGAGGTGCCCCATGACACCTACCGATGTCACAAAACTATCTGAATCATAGCCCTTGTCTGCCAGCACTAAACCTGCTTTCATGTCTTCAATCAGGGCGTGGGCTTGACCATATTCCGAAGCTTGCCTGCTGTCAAAATGATGTTCCGGCAACAGATCTGACGCTATCAATTTATCCTGTCGGAAAGAGGCCAGCAGCCAGCAACCATGCATCTTTCGGCTGACCTTGACCGACCTAAACTACCACCGGTTTAATCGCCACTGAGCAGCAGCAAGTTCAAACTCAACTCTTACGTCTCATTAGTTCCGGGTTTGGATGGTTGGCACCACAGACATACCCACGCGTAGTTTATTCGCCTCAGGCTGACCAGAATCCACGCGAATGCGTAAGGGAAGGCGTTGCACAATTTTAGTAAAATTACCGGTTGCATTGTGTGGCGCAATGGCGGAGTAGCTGACCCCACTAGCAGGGCCTAAACTTTCTACTGTCCCTTTCAGGGTGGCGCCGGGCAAGGCATCTACTTTGATGTCCACCGTTTGTCCTATTTGGATATGAGCCAATTGCGTTTCGCGATAGTTAGCCTGGATATAGACGGCATCAAGTGGAACGATTGCTAGCAGTGGAGTACCGGTATTGACGAAGGCTCCGACACGAACCGATTTCTGTCCCACGGTACCGTCAACTGGGGCCGTGATACGCGTATAGGATAATTTTAATTCCGCTGCGGCTTGAGCGGCCTGGGCTTGGGCTAGCGCTGCTTTGGCCTTTTCCAGTTCAGCTTGCAGAATGGCCACCTGCTGCTGGGCCGCTTTTAGTCCCGCCTGGTTCTTCTCTTGGCTCGCCAGACGGATATTCAACTGTGATTGGGCCTGTTGCATGGCTTGGACAGTACCTGAACCATCGGCGGCCAGGTTGCGATAGCGTTCGTGGTTAGCTCTCGCCAATACTAGCTCGGCCTTATCCATGGCAACGGCTGCCTGCGCTTGGTGTATCGCGTTTTGCTGCTGTGCCAGACGAGCTTCCAGACTGGCGACACTGGCGTTAGCACCGGAAACTTGTGCTTTAGCGGCATCCACGGCGACGACGAAATCCCGGTCGTCAATGGTCGCGAGCAAGTCCCCAGCCTTCACCTGCTGGTTCTCCTCCACGAATACCTGATCGACCTTCCCAGCAATCTGTGGGGCAACAAAAGTGAAGTCTGCCTGTACATAAGCATCTTTTGTGGACTGACTTGATGCGCTTGATTCTGGCCGATTGAGATAAAGCACACAGCCTATCGCGACTGCCAATAGCAGTACTGCACTGGTGATTTTGGCTTTCTTTGGCAATGCCATGATGAAATGATCCTTATGAAGATGATGATAAAGAAGTACTGGCCTTCAGGTCAGGCGCAGGAATGTAGGTCAGCCGCAGCACGAAAGGAATCAAGAGCAGTGCCAGAACCCCCAAGGCGCGATAGGCATCCGCCACCGACAGCACCAATGCTTGTTGGCCGATAATGCCCATCAACGGGGACGGCTCAGGCACCGATGAGAGAGAGGACTCAGCTAGCGCGGCATGATCCAGCAACATTTCCCCGTGAAAGCGTCCGCGAACCGTCAGGAACTGCCCGACCACGGCACCGCCTATCAATGAGCCGAGAGCACGCAGCGTATTAATGGTTCCCGACACATAAGGGCCTTCGCTAGGGCGCACCACGCTGGTGGCGAGGAACAGCATTGATACCACCGCCATGGGCTGGCCGAGTGCTTGCAGCATCTGTACCATCATGAACTGATCCCGATTCCAATCTGGAGTAAGCCAACTGCCCGAGAAACACGCCAGCGCAATCAAAAGCAGGCCAAGGCTGAAAACGAAGCGAGCATCGACCCATTTCTGGTACAGCAAGACCGCTACTACTGAGCCAAAGATCAGTTGTGGCAAGGCGATAATCAAACCAATGGGAGCTATCTGCTGGGGGCGGTAATCCTGTAATGGCCCGAGGTAGTGCATTGGCAACATCACCCCGGAGCTCATGACCACCAGTAGAAAGACAAACAGTGTAAAGTTCAGCCCCAGGTTGCGCCGCTCCAGCAATTGCAACTTGATGAACGGCGAAGGGTGGTACCATTCAGTAAGTAGATAGACGCCCAGCAAAGTGAAGCCAGCCACCAATGACACGACAATCAGGGGGGAGTTAAGCCAATCCAGCCGCACCCCCTGATCCAGAGCAACCGAAATAAGGCCCAGCGCAGGCGCACCCAGTGCCAGGCCAACCCAATTGGCTTGCCGGAAACGCCCGGTCTGAATGGCATCCTTCGGCAGCCCCCAGGCAATCAGCCCACCAGCGATAAGGGCCAAGGGTATGATCTGCCAATACACCCAGCGCCAGTCGAGCAGTCCGTCAGTCCAATGCCCAGCCAACCAGATCGACACATTGGGTGCGAAAGTAGCCGTCAGTGCATACAACGCCAGACCATGCAGCCGTATATGGACAGGAAGGAATTTCAATGCCGCCATCATCAGCAAGGGAATCATAGTTCCGCTAGCGACACCTTGCACGAAGCGTAGGGCGAGCAACAGATCGAGACGCTGGATAAAGGGCATCACCAAGGCCAATAATGCGCAGGTGCCAATCATCCACAGCTCAAAGCGCCGCATGGACAGCGTAATGGCAAACCAGGCGGCGAAGGGCATGGCGATGAGCTCACCGGCGGTATACACAGTGGTAAGCCAGGAGGCGCCGTCCAGGCTAAAGCCCAACGCCCCTCGCACGTCCGCCAGCGCCAGCGCACCAACTCGGTTGTTCAGCCCCGCCATCATGGCGGCGACAAGAATGCCGACCAGGCCACCAAGCGCGCGCCCGGGTGGCTTTGCCGCCACAGCAGGCGAGCTTGCGGGCGGCTGTACTACGACCGTGCTCATTGGTCCGCCTCCAGGGATGACGACGCAATCGACAGGGCGTCCGGATCCCATCCGCCCCCCAGTGATTTGTAGAGGTTCACCAGCGCTAGGGTGGCGTCGGTGGCATTGTCATTGAGCCGGGATTCGCTCTCCAGCACGTTGCGCTGGGCGGACAGTACTCGCAAATAGTCCACCGCACCCTGCTGGTAGCCTCGCTCGGCGGCATTCAGCGCCTGTATGTTCTGCTCGTAGGACACCTGCAAGTTGGCGTGCAGGCTGCGTTGTGCTGCCCAGGCATCCAAGGCGTTATCCACTTCGTGCCAGGCCTGCAGTACCGTTTGCCGGTAGGCCAGCGCGACGCGCTTTTGTTTCGCCTCATTCAGTGCTAGTCGCTGTTTCAGCCGCCCCCCTTCAAAGATGGGCAGATAAACGGTAGGACCGACGGAAAAAAAGCGGGAATCCCAGCTATCTAGGTCGTCGGATTCAAAGGCTTCTACCCCAATTCGAGCTCCCAGGCCAATGCGGGGATAGAAATCGGCCCTGGCAACGCCGATGGCGGCGGTGGCCGCATGCAGTTCGGCTTCGGCACGCTGAATATCGGGTCGTCGCTGCGCCAGCTCGGATGGAACCCCCATCGGCACCTTGCTCGGCAATGAAGGCAGTGGCATGGCGTTTTTCAACTCGGTGTCGAGTGCCCGCGGTTGCTCTCCCAGCAGCAAGGCCAACGCATTCATCAAAGCGTTTCTGTGCTGAACGAGCGCAGGCACCATGCCCTTGACGGTGGCCACTTGCGCACGAGCGGACGCGACCTCAAAGCCGGTGGCTACCCCATTGCGTTCACGGCTTTCGATCAATTCCAGGGCTCGCTCGGCAATCGCCTGATTTTTCTGCGTAATGTTCAGCTGGGCCTGGGTGCCCCGTAATTGCAGGTAAACACGGGCCACCTCAGCGGACAATGCCACCCGGGTCGCCTCATGGTCGTATACCTTCGCCTCAAGGGCGGCAGTGGCCCCTTCGCGCGCTCGATGAGCTCGCCCCCACAGATCAAGCTCCCAGCTGGCGTCAAATCCGAGTTGCCAGAAACCGGTGGCGCTGGTCGGTGCTCCCAGCGCGGCCAGCCGCCCGTGCTGGCTGAGCCCGCCA
The DNA here is from genome assembly GCA_027012915.1 of Cellvibrionaceae bacterium. The sequence continues at coordinate 40,795 of JALUYN010000458.1, read as the reverse complement.
CGGGAATAGCTCGCATTGCCCGCTGCACCGGGCAACAGCTGGGCCGACGTGATACCCAGCTGTGCTCGGCTTTGCTCTATGCGTTCCGCCGCCATTTGCAGGCCCAGATTACCGGCCTGGGCTCGTTGCTGCAGTTCGGTTAATATCGGATCATTGAACAGTACCCACCACTGCACAGGCACATTGACTACGGATGTTTCCTGCATATGACGGTAATCATCCCGAGGCGATAACGGCGTTCCCGGCAGACGGTTGTCGGGCTGAACAAAATGGGGGCCGACCGCACAGCCGGCAAGCAGCAGTATACTGAGCGCTACCGTGGATTTACGCAGCGAAGGTAACAACGATTGTGGCGTCATATAAGCTCACCGAACACTTCAGTTCGAACCGATCGGTTCGAACTGGTGGCAAAAAAATAATCCGGGTAACATTGCCCACCAAGAAAGATGGGATGTACCAGGATAGCGATACGATTTGCACTGTACCGTACAGTTCGATACAGTATCAAGAATATACATCATTGCCAAGAGGCCGATTCAGATGCAACAACGCAACCTAACCGAACATGTTTCCCTTTCGGGTGAAACCGAGCTGAGTGGTAAAGCACTCAAGGTTTTGCAGGCTGCTCGAAAGGTATTTCTGACCCATGGCTTCAGTGCCGCCACCACCGACATGATCCAGCGCGAAGCCGGGGTTTCAAAATCAACGGTCTATGCGCACTTCACCAACAAGGAAGCGCTCTTTACCGCAGTGATCAAATCCGAGTGCACTGCTTTTACCAGAGCCCTGCATAATATCCGCTTTCAGCCGGGGCGACTGAAAGAAACCCTGGGCATACTGGCTCGGACCTATCTGGATGTGGTGCTCTCCCCGTCCGGACTCGCACTATATCGTGTTGCCATTGCCGAAAGCGCCCGCTTTCCTGCTCTGGCACATACCTTTTACCTTGCCGGGCCGCAGGTTAGTGCCAGGCTGGTTGCCGATCTGTTAGCCGGTGCCAGCCAGTCCGGTGAAGTGAATTTTGGTGACACCAGTCTGGAGGCCGTCGCCTGTATGTTTGTAAACCTGGTGCGCAGCGAGCTGCAGTTACAGTACCTGACTTACCCGGACAGCCCGCCCTCGGCAGCGCAGATAGATACTTGGGTAACCAATGTAGTGACCCTATTTATGCGTGCCTACGGAGGCGGTGATAAATAAACCAGAATCAACATAAACACTTGATGGCAAACACCGATTGCTCTGACAGCACCACAGGATCGGGAAGGTAATTGGCAACTTCACGGGAAAATGCGGGGAGTAGGGCCACCGGTCCTTATATCAGGAGCCTGCTGGCGGCGGGTAAATGCCAAGCATGTGATAAACCCGGTATAGCCTAATCCCGATGTCCGGCTGCAAGTGCACAACTTGCAAACTCAGAGCCTTCAATTTGTGCCGCTAAGCCAGGCTTTGCATGTGCCTCTTGAGATGCATTGTGTGATTATTGTTCTGTAGAAGTCAGCCTCATAAACACTCTTTCGGCCCACTTATCAATGTCCTCAGCGGTAATTGCTCCGGGCTTGTCAGACTTCTGGTGTGGGATCCAGGTGTGACTCTCCGCACCGACCAGGTTATCCAAATGCAGCTTCGGCCAGGACAGGGATGCCTTAAGCAACTGCTTTTCTATCTCAAACAAGTGGGGCTCTATGTCGCCAATTGCCTTGGCTAGGATCACTTTTGTCGACAAGGCCTTGCTTGCATCCGAGGTATCGACTTCCAGCAAATAGTATTCTGTAATACCTGCTGTAACATGGGCGACCGACATACATCTCGGATTTTGATCTGTTTCCAGTATATGCTTTTTGCATTTACCAATACTCGGCAGCTTTCTCAGCGGGTAGGTACTAACCTTAAATCCATATTTAACATCAAGCAAACCGAGCATTTTGAAGTAGCTCTCGAATTTGTTCAGATACAGGTAAGCATCATCAGTTTGGTCATCAAGATTATTCCACTCGGCACTCATCAGACGTCCGTATGGTCCTTGCTCTTCGGTACTGACATCTCTGTAAGCCTCGTCCAGCTCGCCATCGTCCTCGTGGCCTTTCCCCGTGGACTTTCTCTTTTTGCTGATCTTCGAGGTCTCCACCGCACGATTGAACGTAAGCTCAGTCGTGTTTTCCCGGATCATGACCGGCTTGTTTTCCCGGCTTCCTTCCGCCGCGTCATCCACGTTATACCCAGGCGGCCGCTCAGCAGCAGAGCCTGCTGCCACTCCTTTCCCGGCGACCTGAGTGAAGAACTTGGGACTGTAAAACTCGATATGCTCTGGTAAGTTGGCTGGAATATTTCTTATGCTGGTGACCTCGTAAACCAAGAGTGTTTGGCTTTCTGTGTCAAAATTGCCTTTCAACCTCAGGCTGGCTCCCTCCAATGCTGGAGGTTCGAACTGAAAGGCCCATCTTCGGTATTGCCCATCATCAACTCCATTACGCAGCTGGTAATTGCCAATACTGTCGTATGAACGCCTGGCGTCTGCGTCCATCAGCAACCAGGCAAGCACCCGGCGATAACCATAATCGTTAAACAGCTCTGCCGGACAATTGCAGGTATCCAGTACGTTGATGATGGCTTTTTCCCACACGTTGTTGTACTCAACTGCAAACTCATTGTTCAATACGTCGTGAAGTACCGAAGAGCGGGCCAGATAGCCATTGTGAAAAAAGAGCGACCTCGCAAGTTCGAACTGGGGAAGATAGACCCTGGTACCGTCTGGATGGCGGAACACGAAACAATGTTGCCTGGCTTCCTTATGCAACCGCCTTTCAAGGGCCGGGCAGTTATCAAGTGTGTCAATTCGCCATTCATGGGTCGAGGTTACTGTAAAAGTTATCTCGTAATTTTTGCGGTAATAGTCTTTGGTTGGGTTGATGATTTTCTTGCGTACCAACATAGGCGCATTAGAAAGAGAGGTTGAATCCTTTCCATGCTCCTTGCTGGGGTAGATGCTTAAGTTGATCCCCCACCTGACTCCGTCCATCCTGCAGAAAAAATCGCCAATCCCGTTGAGCCAGGTATCGTCCTTGAACCCTTTCAGGTAGGTGCTGCTGTTCAAATTTCGAGTACCTCCTCAAGAAATCGACGGGCCAGGTCGGTAAGCCGCTGCTCACTCAAGCCAGCTCCCCTCAGCACCTGCCAGCGTTTCAGTGGCTCGTCATCCCGTGTGATGTGTATGACGGTGCGGGTGATTCTTCTTATTTGATATTCAAATATACTTTCACAGTACCGAGCAAAAAACAAACTACACAAAGGTAGCAAATCCAGGTGTTTTTCAACGCTTGCCTTGTGCTCTAATTGATTTAAATACCAGTTCATCGATCGCCTGGGAGCTTCCAGTTGCACCTCGCTCTGCTCTCGAAGATCTATCAGCCTCCTGACCGCTCGCCAGTCCCGCTGAGCCCAACTAACCTTGGGCTGATGCGCATATTCCGGCTTTCTGTGAGCTTCGTTGGCCTTCATTAACCAATCTCTGTCACGGCGGTAGAGCCAGGCATAGATACCCCCGTATCCATTACTGCGGGCACCTTTGGTGCCATGTTGTGCGACTGCAGCCAGCCATTTATTTCGGTATTCGTTCGGCTGAGCCTTATCCGTCCCCTTCAACGCATCGTTAAAAGCCTTTGCAGCCGGATTGAGCCCAGCAACGACTCGAAAGACATTAGCCAGGTTCCAGCCTGGCTCCAATAAGGCATGGAGTACAACCAAATGCTCGAGATAGCTGAACGCCTTGCGGTGCTTTCGGAACATATTGCGCAACCAGCAGGGTTCACCGCTATTCGGCAACAGTCTGTACTGGCCAAGCCACTTTTCTCCCCAGAACTCGACGATCCTGTTAGCAACCAAATCGTGGCGGACTTGAGTGCCTCTGTTTAGATGGTTATCAGCCGCCAGGTTTCGATACCACTGGGTCCACTGGCAAAGCTCAGGTACAGCTACACTCCCAAGATTCAGCAATTCTCTTATGCTGTTGAGCATCAGGTCACTTTGCCAACTTCCGGGCTGCTGTACGACCGCTGGGCAAGCACTCTCACTGGCGGCCAGGAAGAGATGCCTGTGCATATCGTGACGACGAATATCAGACTCGACCAGTAATCCGTGAACCGGACAACTCTCAGCCCCGGCTACCTGCCAATCTCTCCGCCAATAGCATTCCCCATACAGGTTGATCTGTTCTTTCATGCAACCTGGGCAGTATCTGAGAAATGCAGGTTGTTTGATCCGAGAAGCCGCAACTCCAGCCGTGAGATGGACCGTACTTTTTCTGTTTGCTATGAGCTCACGGGTCAGGCACCTGCGCCGTTCTTCATCGATAAATGGAGCATAAAGGGGGAAGAGGGTATGTTCATAAAGCAGGTCGCCCGGCGTAATTCCAACTACTTCCGGATAGAGGTCTGCTATGCATTTCAGATGACCGGGTAAATCAGGAGTCGCGATAATCTTGGTATCGCCAAATACCTCCTGCAGCAATTCTTTCGGCGACACTATGCCGCTGTGTATCCCGTACCTCGCGATGGTGCTGTACAAAAGCTCGTCGCAATAAGGCAGAGGGAAACCCAGCATGTCACCCTACTTTCTTCAACCAACTCGGCACATCGAACAGCTCCTTGCCGTACATCAAGTCGTCGTAAAGTCGCCCCTTTTCAGCCTGGGAGAATTTGAACCTCAAATCTTCGGAAGGCAGCGTGTGCCAGTTGGAAGGTTTCATCTTCTCGATTTGGGCCTTCTTGGGCTTGGGTGGTTCGGAGTACCACTCCAGTATGAGCTTGCTCAATTCCGGCAAGGAAAGGTTTGGATGCTGTTTGAAGGCATTTTCGATCAGGGGTTGCAGCAGCTCCGATTCACAGCCCATCGCCTGCAGCATGTTATACAACCGCAGTGCCTTATCGTTACCGTTGAAGGCCGGCTCGATTTCCTTTTCGGCCTGCCGTTCGTTGATCCGCTTTCTCAGCTCAAGAAGGCGTTTGTCCATCGCCGGCAACTGCAGGTCAGAATATTTGACGATAAGCTCAGGATCTCCCCTGCGCAGGGCATCCAGCATGGGGTGCACCGGCTTCAGTTCCTGCTCATACACGGTACGCAGCAGTTTAACGGTTATTCGCTCCAGACCGGTCGATATGGCCCGCATCTGTGCCAGGACAAACAGCTTAACCACGATATCGAGCACGCCCTGTGACAGTTCGAACCAGCAATCACGAATTTCTTCGCTCAGTACCTCGTCACGGTGAGTCAGCCACTGGTATTGCCAGAGCTTGTCGGTAAAAGCCTGCCATTCGGTTTTTCTTGGCTTGCCGGTCTTGGGATCGACCCTGCCCGGTTCTCGCTGTACCGGCTCCCAGAACAACGAGCCGAATCCGGCGCTACGCCTGCCGGCCTGCAGTTCCATTTCAAATATGGATCTGGCCTTGGGCGTGCCGACCATTATCACGGGAACACCGATCACGTTTACCAGAGCAACAAAAAACTCCAGCATGGCTTCCTTGCTGATCGAACGCTTCAGCGTCAGTCGCTGTATTTCGTCGATAACCAGAACACCAAGCGCCCGCTGTGTTGCCACCTGCCCCATCAGCGATAGGAGCACTTCGGTGCTGTGGCGCTTGCGTGCATACTTCTCCTCGTAGCCGGTACTGAGTGTACGATCAACCTCGCGGAAAAAGTTCAGGCACAGACTCTTCAGCGAACCGTCAGAGGGACACTCGATTCTCAGATAGGTCAGCTGAACAAAATTGTATTCTTGGTGGTAAATGGCCTGCGGGTAGGTTGCCAGGATCCGGTTGATGGTCGAGCTCTTACCGCTGCCGGAACAACCGATCAGCGACAGACTTTTGGCGGTAGAATTTGATTGAGCGAAGCGGAAGTCGTTTGTAGCACCGGACATGATGCGCTGGTAGCCTTCCTGCATCCTCTTATTCAACGAACCGTCCGCTATGTTGCGGCCCACATAGCCTCCGCGGATCATCACCGATATTTTCTCTTCCAGCTGCTTATGGATCGACAAAGGCTGGAAGAAGTCGTCAAGCAGTGCACTGATCTGGTGGGCACGAAGATGCCCTTTTTCATAGCAATCCTGTGGGTTGAATGTGAGCTTGCCGGTCAGCTTAACCTTGAGCGCTTGCAGATCCATGATGGGTGGAAGGGCCTCGATTAACGGATTACCACGATAGCGATCGAGACCCGGGTCGATGTAAACGGCATCAACAAAGTTTTCTGGCAAAGGCATCAGTCGTCCTCAAACAATTCGTCGATGTAATCCGGATAGTCCAGATCCGGCTCGGATTCGGAAATATGAATAACCTTTCCTGAAGGCTGGCTTTTATCCGTGTCAGGACGATACGCCTTCTCGGATCGCTCCCTTTCCTTTTCCTTGCGTTTGTTTTCGTTTATGTCTCTGATCCGCTGAGCATTGGAGATGCCGGATGTATCAGGTGCCGCCTTTTCAGCATGAGCAATTTTGTTGATGATAAATTCCTCATGCTGTCGCTTTTTAGACCCCGAAAGCACTTTGGCCTTGGCCATCGTTTTCTTCTGTTCGTCTCTGATCTGCCAGACATCCCAGAACGAAGCGCCCCGAAATTCCCGGGATATATCAGCCAGATTGCAAGTCCAGTACTTGATACTGCCCTTTTCCGGGAAAAGGTAGATTTGATCGGCCACCATAGGATCGTAGGCAGCTTCAATACTCGCAGGGCGTTTGACACCCCTGCCCCGATGTAACCAGCCCTGCTGCAACAGCTCCGATGAGGTGTAATAAATGCCAAACATACAGGCCCCTTTATCGGATATGGTAGCCCTTTGTCGTGGTAACAGGGCCACACGCAGGGCATCCGGATCAGCCTGATGCAAACGTCCGGTTCTGTGCTGCAAACCCCAGTTCCATAGGTGAATGGGGGTGGAGGGCAAATCCGCAGGCATGTCGGCGTCCCGGTCGTACTTCTCCAGGACAGCGTATTGGTTGTGGTAGAGCACGGACGACAAGATAATCTGGGCGAAATCCCTTACTGTCAGCTTGGCATCCAGCCGGTAATCCTTTCCGCCTCGTTTTTTTACCATGGTGCCGGATACATAACCGGGCACGAAAGGGCCGAAGGACGCCTGTATCGCCTTGAAATTACGCTCCACTATACCTTTGGCATCGCCCCGGTAAGGCGGCGTATTTTCTATTCTGACCGTAAAATTGCTTTCCAGGCTCTCTATCTGATACCCCAGCAGTTCACCTCTGTCCGCCAGGATGGCATCCGGAAGACCCACACACGGCCAATCCTCCGGGGTGATATCGAACTCCAGATTCCTGCAATGGCCCGTTTTATCCGTCACGGCCATATACAGGGCTTGCATGGCCGCTACATAGGAAGGGGTCTCGAACCCTATGTAGAAGCCGGCCACCATGCGGCTGAATACGTCAATCACCATGTAGACCACAGGCCGGCCAACGATGTTTCCCCGTTCGCTGTCGGAAACCACATAGATATCGGCAATGGTAGCGTCGATTTCGTAGCGGGAGCCGGGACCAAGCACCTGGGTATTCGCCGTACTGTGCAAAGGCCTGATGTCCTTGTTGTATTCAATATTCGACACGCGCTTGCTAAGCGTTTCCGTCTGGCAATATTCGCGTTTGTAGAAGTGCATCATCTGCCAATTGCTGGGCAGCTCCTCTTCCGGAACATCCGGAAAATAGTTGCGATACAAGGTCTGAAAGCGGCGATAAGCATAGGGAAAAGAGTGCCCCTTATCCTTCAGCAGGTATCTGTCTATGGCCATACGGAACAGGCGTTCAGTAAACTCGTCTACTTTGGCTCCGACCCCCGGCATGTCCCTGCGAGGACGCCCCAGTTTCTTGTCTTTGGCAATCCGTCGTTGACCCTTGCCCCCTGAGTGCTTGTAGTCAGGCAACAGAGCATTCGGCATCTGCCCCCGCTGCCAGTATCGCCGGGCTAGCCGGTACAGCGTCTGCTTGGTAGAACCCTTTTCGGCAAGAATGCTGTTTATCACTTTGCCCCGGCTTTTCGGCTCAAAGAAATCGGGCAGCTCAAGCAAAGGTTTGATCAGAGCATAGTTACTATCCCGTTTGGTTCTGGCAATACTGCCCTCCTGCGGGGATTCAAAGGCAAGCTCCTTGTAAGGGTCTTCCGTGCGCAGCAAATTCTCCAGCTCTATGGCTTCTACCAGCTCACCGACCAACGTGATCTCGGGAAAGGCCGTGTCATCGTCTATGTCGATCCAGACCAGATGCTCGCCGAGCAGTTGAAGCACACGGTAACGGCGTTCACCGATCTGTAGCACCTCATTGATTCGAAACAAGATACACCTCCCGGATAAACCCCAGATCTCCGGCTTTCAAGTCCTTCGCTTTAAGCTTGGTGGTAGGAATAAAAATATCGAAGGTAAAATAGCGCTTAGCCAACAACCGCCTCACCTCGTAAAGTGATTCGCCAAGTGGCAAGCTGTAGGCTGCATCCAGTTCCTTACAGATAGCGAGTACTGTCTTGTTCGGGTTCCTTTCAAAGTGATGGGCGTAGAACTCGATCTGCTGCAACGTCAGCTCTTCATCCTCTTCTTCCTCCCGCTGTGCCTGATAGAGCCACTTGATGTTTTGAGTCACCACGGCTGGCACATCTGCCTCAGTGACCAGATACCAGGGCAGGGCCTTCTCCTTCCAATATCGACGCTCCAGTTCCAGCTTTTCCACCGTTCGAACATCGTTAAGCGCCTCTCGGTATTTCGCCTGCAGCACAAACCTGGACTCTTTTTCATCGGCCGAGTCCACCAGAAAGTCCGACGACATATACTGATCGACCCCCGCAATACACGGGTGCTTTATTCCGGCATCAGTGGCCAGCTGACGGGTAACATCTCTTTCAAGGGGAAACTGCTCGCGGACTTGGGTAATTTCGCTGTGCCACTCCAGAAGCAGAAAGACGGAAAGTTCGAGATCGGATAACAGGTGGTGGGTTCGCCTGGATTTGTGGCCGAAGACGCGATGGACCCGCCCCAGGGAAGGCAGATCCCTAACCGTCAGCCAGGGTTTGTAGTCAGCATGCTGGCCGCTGCCTCGACCTTCTTTCATCCACCTTGCAAACAAGGCTTCAGTAAATCTCTTATTGTGTGACGCCATGAAAAAACCGCCGGACTCTGCTCATTAAACGAGCATAGAATCGGCGGTTTCAGTATGCAACTTTATTTCTCAGTATGATACTTTAATACTTAGTATGATACTTTATTACCCTCCCACAACTGCAATTAATTGTGACACGGCACTTATTCGACGGTCACACTCTTGGCAAGGTTACGCGGTTGATCCACATCGGTGCCTTTGAGCACCGCTACGTGATAGCTCAGCAGCTGCAACGGTAGAGTGTAGAGCAGTGGTGCCAGTGCTTCGTGTACTTCAGGAAGTTCCAACACACGGATATCATCTTGAGAGCTGATTCCTACCTTTTGATCGGCAAACACAAACAGCTGGCCGCCGCGGGCGCGCACTTCTTGAAGGTTGGATTTCAGCTTTTCCAACAGGTCATCATTCGGGGCTACTGAAATTACCGGCATCTCGCTATCCACCAGCGCCAGCGGGCCGTGCTTAAGCTCCCCGGCAGGATAGGCTTCCGCATGGATATAGGAAATCTCCTTGAGCTTCAGCGCGCCTTCTAAAGCAATGGGGTAGTGCGCCCCACGACCCAGGAAGAGCGCGTGATGCTTCTCTGCAAATGCCTGAGAAAGCACTTCGATCTGCCGATCGAGACCCAACACCTGCTGACAGAGCGCGGGCAGTGCCTGCAGGGCGCCAATGATCTCTGGCTGCTCTGGCTGGCCTTTCGCTTTACTGACCGATAGCGTCAACAGCATCAGCGCAATCAACTGAGTGGTAAAGGCTTTAGTCGAGGCCACACCAATTTCGGGGCCTGCGCGGGTCATCAGCGACATGTCCGACTCCCGCACCAGCGAGCTTCCGGGCACGTTGCAGATCGCCAGCGAGCCGACATAGTTGAGCGTTTTAGCAAAGCGCAGCGCCGCCAGCGTATCGGCCGTTTCTCCAGACTGGGACAGCGTTACAAAGAGCGTGCCTTCCGGCACCACCGGGTGGCGGTAGCGATATTCCGACGCCACTTCGACCTGTACCGGCACCCCAGCATAGCGCTCCAACCAGTAACGCGCGACCATGCCTGCATGGTAGCTGGTGCCACAGGCAATAATATGCACATGGCGCGTTTTCTGGAACAGCGCCAGCGCATCCGGCCCAAAACTCTCTACCAACACGCCGTGGCTACTTAAACGCCCTTCCAGCGCGGCACTAATAACGGCGGGCTGCTCAAAAATCTCTTTGAGCATGTAATGACGATATTCGCCTTTGCTAGCCGCACCGTCGCCATGTTCAAAGGTATGGATAGGGCGCTCAACGTCATTGCCTTGGCGATCAACAATGCGAATCACCCCATGCTCACGCAGCTCGACTAAATCGCCCTCTTCCAGATAGATAAAGCGGTCGGTCACTTGAAGCAGCGCCAGCGGATCAGAGGCTAAAAAGGCTTCATCAATACCAACACCTACCACCAAGGGGCTGCCTTGGCGTGCGCCCACGACCACGCCGGGCTCGGCCGCACTCATTACACCCAGGGCGTAGGCACCGCCCAAGCCACTAACAATCTCTTGTGTCGCCTCAAACAGCGTCTTGCCCGTAGCGAGTTTGTCCGCCAGCAGGTGGGCGATCACTTCAGTATCGGTTTCCGAAGTGAACGTGTAACCGCTGCCTTGCAGCGTCTCTTTAATCTGCTCGTAGTTTTCGATAATGCCGTTATGCACCACGGCGACGTTATCGCTGCTGTGGTGCGGATGGGCATTGGCCTCGGAGGGTTTGCCGTGGGTGGCCCAGCGCGTGTGCGCGATACCGCTGTTGCCTGGCAGCGCGGCGGCGTCCAACTGTTCAGCGAGTGCCGCGACTTTGCCCAAAGCCCGGTGACGCGTTAACACACCGCTGTTAAGCACCGTCATGCCAGAAGAATCGTATCCGCGATACTCCAAGCGTTTCAGCCCTTCCAACAAGATTCCCTGCACATTACGCTGCGCAACCGCCGCGACGATGCCACACATAACTTGTTCTCCTAAGGCGCTCTCACGCCGTGTAATCCAACGTGCTAATACGTTTATTTAACCTTTTTAACCGGGCGCGGCCAGTCGGGCTTCTCTAGCTGCCGGCTGCGGGTGACCGCTAATGCATACTCAGTCACATCTTTTGCAATCGTGGAACCAGCGCCCACAGTGGCACCCTTACCTACCGTGACAGGTGCCACTAAGGCAGTGTTGGAGCCGATGAAGGCGTTATCGCCAATTTCGGTGCGATGTTTGTTCACGCCATCGTAGTTGCAGGTAATGGTGCCCGCGCCCACGTTCACATCGCGCCCCAGGCGCGCATCACCCACGTAGCTTAAATGGTTGATTTTACTACCTTCACCCACGTCGGCATTTTTGGTTTCGACAAAATTGCCCACCTTGGCTTTCACGGCTAAGCGCGTGCCAGGACGCAGCCGTGCGTAGGGGCCGACCTGGTTAAGACCCGCCGCCACGGCCGTGTCGATCACGCTGTGGCTGTGAATCTCACTCTCTGCGCCAATGGTGCTGTTTTTGATAATGCAGTAGGGGCCCACCCGCACGCCTTCGCCAAGTTCGACGTCCCCTTCAAAAACACAGCCTACGTCGATGAAGACGTCGTGGCCGCAGGTAAGCTTACCGCGCACATCAATTCTCGCTGGGTCAGCCAAGGCAACGCCTTGGGCCATGAGCGTCTCTGCCGTCTGCTGCTGGTAAGCACGCTCCAAGCGGGCCATTTGCGAGCGGTTATTGACCCCCTCTACCTCGGTGGCGTTATGGGGCTGCGCCGTGGCGACCTTGACGCCTTCGCTGGCTGCCATGGCGATAACGTCCGTCAGGTAGTACTCGCCCTGGGCATTTTCCGCTGATAGCTGGGGTAACCAGCGCTTCAATTGGGCGCTGGTCATGGCCATGATGCCGGTGTTGCACTCGGTAATTGCCAGCTGTTCGTTGTTGGCATCTTTCTGTTCCACAATCGCCACGGCGTGACCATCGCTGTCGCGCACAATACGGCCGTAGCCGCTGGGGTCATCTAACGTGACCGTTAACAGGCCCATATGTTGCTCATCCACCTGAGCCAGTAGATTAGCTAGCGTATCGCGGCGAATCAGCGGCACATCGCCATATAGTACCAGTACAATACCGCTGCCTAAGTGAGGTTGAGCTTGGGCAACCGCATGGCCGGTGCCCTTCTGCTCTTCCTGCAACGCAAACGAGACCTTGAACTCCGCCAGCGCCTCACGCAGCTGGTCGGCACCGTGACCAATCACCACGTGAGTACGGCTAGGGTTCAAGCCGTTGGCCGTTTCCAGCACGTGCTGCACCATGGGCTTGCCCGCCAGCGTATGCAGCACTTTGGGAAGTTGAGAGCGCATCCGTGTGCCTTTGCCCGCCGCAAGGATGACGATATCGAGGTCGTGCATGTTATTCACCTGTCTCCGTTTGGCGATTCGCCGTGGGCGCCGCCCAGGGTTCGATGCCCAATTCGTCGATCAGCGCATCACCGAAATAGTTGACGAAGGCCGGACTCGCCAGGCTGCGCCAGCGATCCCCTTCGCGTACTAGCATCAAAATATTGAGATTGTTCTCGACGGCCAGCTGCATCCCCTGTTCGCTCCCGACGACGGTGAGTGCCGTGGCCCAGGCATCGGCCCAGGCGTTCGAGGGGTGAAACACCGATACCGACGCCAATTGATGCTTGATGGGCCGCCCGGTTCGCGGGTCCAGAAGATGGGAGAAGCGCTCACCGTCGACTTCAAAGTAGTTACGGTAATCACCGGAGGTAGCCACTGACATGCCCTCCAACACAATCACATGTTGCGCTTCCGGTACCCCGCTTTGCGGCACTTCAATGCCGACACGCCAAGGCGTTTGATCTTCGATGTCCCGGTAACCACGGGCAATCAGCCCGCCACCGATATTGACCAGGTAATTATCGATGCCCTGCTGATCCAGATACGCCGCCACGCGATCGGTAGCGTGGCCTTTGGCGACGCCAGAGAGATCGGCAAATACATCCCGGAGGCGACGCGCCTGCATCCGCTGGGTATCCACCTCGACTGCATCGAACCCAATCGTGGCCATGCGCTCGCTTAACTCGGCCTCGCTAGGCACCTCTTCGGGACGTGCCTCGGGACCAAAGCTCCATAGATTCACCACATCGCCAATGGTGATATCAAACGCCCCTTTGCTTGCTTCCGACACCGAGCGGCTTATCGCCAGCACTTCGATCAGCTCGTTAGAGAGCGGCTGCCACTCGTTGAGCGGCGCGTCGTTAAAGGCGACTAGTTCTGAATCGTCACGGTAGGTCGACATCGCTTGGTCAACGTCTTCCATCTCGGCCAATATGCCCTCTTCCAAAGCATTGGCTTCGCCCTGCGTCAGCGGGTCGACCAGAGTAATTTGATAATAGGTGCCAAAAATACCGCCTTCAAAGCGCACTGGTGACTCCAGCGGCCGATCATTTTCTGAACAGCCCGCCAGCAAAACGCCCACCAGCGCCACGACGCCCAGTCGCTTACACGCAGTTTGATAGCCTTTCATCCGATGTCCTTCATTGAACGCGCGGGTTAGAAATGAAAAAACCAGAGTAGCCAGGCACCAAACAGCACGCGGTATACCACGAACGGCTGCATCCCCAGCTTTTTGATTACGACGAGAAAGTAGTGAATACACACGAAGGCGCTGATACCCGATAAAAGCACCCCTATTAGCATAGCGGGTACGTCGATCGAGTGAGGCGCTTTGACGAGATTCACCGCTTCGAGGCCACCGGCGAGCACGATGACGGGAATCGAGAGCAAAAACGAGAAGCGCGCGGCGCCTTCTCGATTCATGCCAACCATCAGCGCCGCGGTCATCGTGATCCCCGAGCGCGACGTACCGGGGATCAGCGCTAATACCTGAGCGCCGCCGATGATCAGTGCGTCTTTTAGCGTCAACTGATACTCGCTGCGGGTACCGCGCATTTTCCAGTCGGCGTAGCCTAGCAGTAAGCCGAACCCTATCAGGCTAAGGCCGATGATCAGCGTCGAGCGCATGTAGCCTGCGATCAGGTCATGGAGGAGAAAGCCGACGATGCACACCGGCAAGGTGGCCACGACTACCCAAAACGCTAGACGCGCATCCTCATTGACGCCGTTGCCTCTTACCGCCGTGAGGCTGCTGGCGATCATTTGCCAAATTTCCTGGCGAAAATAGAGGACGACGGCGCTCAAGCTACCCAAGTGGAGTGCCACATCGAACGCGAGACCTTGATCTTCCCAGGTGGTGAGCACCGGCACCAAAATCAGATGAGCGGAGCTGGAAATCGGAAGAAATTCTGTGAGCCCCTGCACCACCGCCAATACTACCACTTGGAGCCAATCCATAGGTCGTCCTGTCTATGTTCTGTGTTGCGTTATGAAATGAGGTCGTCTCACCTGCAGCGGCGCTTAGGATACACATCCCAACTTTCATTGTCCGCACCGGTAACGCCTGAGAATGCACAAGAGGGTATAGAGCTTGCCCGGCGGTAAGCTACAATGGGCGTCTATTGGAAGTATGCGTCCCTGCAGGTACCTCATGACTCAGACCGTAGAAACGCCAGTGGTTCCCAATCGCGAGTTAGATAGCCAAGAGGCTAAGCGCGTAACCTATATCGGCGCTTGGCTGGACGGTTTGCTGAGCATTATCAAAGTCGCCGTTGGTTTTTTTGTCGGCTCTGCTGCGCTGATTGCCGATGGTATCCATTCGCTCTCTGATCTTGTGACCGATGGGTTCGTGCTGGCAGCCATTCACTATGGCCGCCAGGAGCCAGATAACGATCACCACTACGGCCATGGCCGAATCGAAACCCTCACCACGCTGCTATTAGGCAGCGTCCTAATCTTCGTGGCGGGGGGTATTGCGTGGTCAAGCGTGGATCGCCTGTTGAGCGGCACAGAAGTGGGCGCCCCGGGGGCGCTTGCGATCGTCATCGCCATACTGGCACTGATTAGCAAAGAGTGGATTTTTCGCTACACCATGCGGGTCGCGAAACGCTTGAAATCCAAGCTTTTAGAAGCCAACGCTTGGCACTCGCGCAGCGACGCACTTTCAACCGCCGTGGTGCTGGTGGCTTTAGTAGGCGCACAGTTTGGCTTGGGCTGGCTAGATGCTGTGGCCGCCATTATCGTTGGCCTGATGGTCGGTAAAGTGGGTTTAGACCTGTTGTGGGAGTCCGCTCGCGAACTGGTCGACACCGCACTCCCCGAAACAGTACAGCAGCAGATGCATGACGTGGCGTGTAGCGTCCCCGGCGTGGATAGCGTGCACGACCTGCGCACCCGTCAATCGGCAGGTTGGGTGATGGTCGATCTGCATGTGGTGGTGGGGCCTAAAATTACCGTCTCGGAAGCTCATGAAATCGGTAATGAAGTGAGCCGCCGTTTGCGCCACGAGTTTCCTTTGCTCACAGATGTTATCTTCCACGTTGACCCAGAAGATGACGCCGGTGAAGGCGACCCCAGCCGCTTGCCCGGCCTGCCGCTGCGTCCAGAAGTGGAAGCGGCGCTGAACGAGCGCTGGTACAAACATCCGGTATGGCGCACGCTGAACGAGCTACAGCTCCACTACTTAGAAGATAAGGTATCGGTATCGCTGATTATTGGCGACGCCGTTCACCAGCCGCCTCAGTGTTTGGCGAGCCAGCTCAAGGCGCTCGCCAGCGACATCGAGTGGCTGGGTCATGTGGAGGTCATGTTCATCACCCGGGCGGCCAGTAGCGCCATGCGCTAGGCTACCCTAACCCAGGTCAGACGCCGGCAAGTATGGCCGTTGCAATACTGAAGTAAATCAGTACGCCGGTGGCGTCGATCAGCGTGGTCACCAGCGGAGCCGAGGCCGTCGCGGGGTCTACTTTGAAGCGCTCCAAAACGAACGGCAAGCACATGCCGATCAAGCTGCCAAACAGCACGATGGTCACCATGCTGAGCGCCACGATGATGGCCACCGCTTCCCCGCCACGAAAAATCCCAATGGGGGCGACGGCAATGGCCATGGTCAAACCCAATGAACCAGCCACCAACAGCTCACGCCCCAGCATCTTGCTCCAATCCTTCACGCCTACGTCGCCGGTGGCCATGCCGCGCACCATCAGCGTGGCGGCCTGCGCACCGGCATTACCGCCGCTACCGATCAGCAGCGGTAAGAAAAATACCAGCGCCACCTGAGCAGCAATGGTCTCCTCGAAATAAGCGATACCAGCCCCCGAAAAAAGGTTGGCAAAGACCAGTAAGACCAGCCAAAACACGCGTTTGCGGTAAAGACTCCACAGCGGTACCCGGCTCACGCCATCCTCTAGCTGACCGATGGACATCCCTTTGTGGATATCTTCGGTGGCCTCTGACTCAGCAACATCCATGGCATCATCGTGAGTCACGATGCCTACCATACGGCCATCGGCATCAACCACGGGCAGCGCCAGTAAGTCATACCGAGCCACAATTCTCGCCACCTCCTCCTGCGCTTTATCCACAGGGATTTTGATGACATCTTTGATCATGATGTCATCCACCAACGCCCCAGGGCGCGCGACCATCAGTTGACGCAGCGACATGGTGCCGATCAGATGGCCGTCGCTGTCCAACACATAGAGCTGGTAGACCGTTTCCGCATCGGGCGCGGTTTGGCGCACGCGCATCATTGCTTGTGACACCGTCATGCCACTGGCTATGGCAACATAGTCAGAGGTCATGATGGCGCCGGCAGTGCCCTCTTCATAGCTCGCCAAGCGCTTGAGATCCTCGCGCTCCTGGTGCGCCATACGACGCAACAGCGCTTCGCGACGGTCTTCCCCAAGCCGGTTGAACAAATCCGCCCGCTCGTCGGAGCCCATCTCTTCGAGCAGTTTGAGCACCTGGCTATCGGACAGCTCTCCCACCACCTCGAGCTGGCTCTCTTTGGGTAGATAGCCCAACACATTGGCGGCTCGCTCGGTGGAGAGAATGTCCAACACCGTCAAAGCGGCGCTTAACTCCTCATCCTCTTCGATCAGCTCTTCGAGCACTTCGCCAATATCAGCCGAGCGGATTTCGGCGAGGCGTTCCGCCAATTGCGACTTACTGGGATCTTCCTTGACCAGCTCATCGAGAAGCTCGGTCTTCAACGCCTGTAAGGCTTCTTCGTTTAGCGCCATCGCTCGCTCCTGAGACGTTCAACTCTGGGATGACTCACCCGCATATTAACAGACAAAAAAAACGCCCCTTAAACCCTGAATCGGGTTTAAGGGGCGTTTAATTACGCAGAGCGTCTAATTAGCCTTTACCCGCCTTCTTACGCAACTGCTGAATCGTTCGCAGTTGGGCAACGGCTTCGGCGAGTTCAGCGGCAGCGCGGGTATAATCCAGCTCCGCTGACTTCTCATTAAAGGCTTTCAGCGCCTGCTGACGCGCTTCTTCAGCAGCGGCCTCGTCGAGGTCGCTGGCACGCGCCGCAGCGTCTGCCAGGATCGTCACGACATCTGGCTGAACTTCCATGAAGCCGCCAGAGACAAAGAAGTTCTCTTCCTTGCCATCATCGTGGATCACGCGGATCGGGCCCGGCTGAAGCTCGGTCAGCAGCGGGGCGTGCCCCGGCAAAATGCCGAGGTCACCCATAATCCCGGAAGCAATCACCTGCTCAACCTTACCTGAGAAGATGGATGCTTCTGCGCTGACGATATTGCAAGTGAAGCTATTCGCCATAGCGAATCCCCCTAATGGACGGGATTACTTCTTCATCTGGTTGGCTTTTTCGACAGCTTCGTCGATGGAGCCGACCATGTAGAAGGCCTGTTCCGGCAGATCGTCGTAGTCACCCGCGAGGATGCCCTGGAAGCCACGGATGGTGTCTTTCAGCGACACGTACTTACCGGGCGAGCCAGTGAAGACCTCGGCCACGAAGAACGGCTGCGACAGGAAGCGCTGGATCTTACGCGCACGGGCAACGGCCAGCTTGTCTTCATCAGACAGCTCGTCCATACCCAGAATCGCGATGATGTCCTTCAGTTCCTTGTAACGCTGCAGAACGTTCTGCACGCCACGCGCTACGTCGTAGTGCTCTTCACCAACCACCAGCGGATCCAACTGACGCGAGGTAGAGTCCAGCGGGTCAATCGCGGGGTAGATACCCAGCTCAGCGATTGAACGCGCTAGTACTACAGTCGCATCCAAGTGGGAGAAGGTGGTCGCCGGCGACGGGTCGGTCAAGTCATCCGCAGGAACGTAAACGGCCTGTACGGAGGTGATAGAACCGGTTTTCGTAGAGGTGATACGTTCCTGCAGAACGCCCATCTCTTCGGCCAGCGTCGGCTGATAACCTACCGCAGACGGCATACGACCCAGCAGGGCGGATACTTCGGTACCGGCCAGGGTGTAACGGTAGATGTTGTCGACGAACAGCAGAACGTCGCGGCCTTCATCACGGAATTTTTCAGCGATGGTCAGACCGGTCAGCGCGACGCGCAGACGGTTGCCGGGCGGCTCGTTCATCTGACCATAGACCAGCGCTACCTTGTCGATAACGTTGGATTCGGTCATTTCGTGATAGAAGTCGTTACCCTCACGCGTACGCTCACCTACACCGGCGAATACAGAGTAGCCGCTGTGCTCGGTAGCGATGTTGCGGATAAGCTCCATCATGTTAACGGTTTTACCAACACCCGCACCGCCGAACAGACCAACCTTACCGCCTTTCGCGAAGGGGCAGACCAGATCGATGACCTTGATACCGGTCTCGAGCAGCTCGTTAGACGCTGCCTGATCGGCATAGCTCGGCGCTTTTCGGTGGATCGGCATGCGCTCTTGCTCACCGATCGGGCCAGCTTCATCGATCGGCTCGCCGAGCACGTTCATGATGCGACCCAGCGTTTCCTTACCGACCGGTACGGAAATCGCGGCACCTGTGTTGGTTACGTCCAAGCCACGTTTCAAGCCCTCGGTGGAGCCCATGGCAATGGCGCGTACTACGCCGTCGCCCAGCTGCTGCTGGACTTCGAGGATGGTCTCAACGTTGGAGACCTTCAGCGCGTCGTAGACCTTGGGCACAGAGTCCCGCGGAAACTCTACGTCAATCACCGCGCCGATGATTTGTACGATACGTCCGCTCATCTTGGTTCCTCTCAAAAACCTGCAAATGAAACCTGTCTGCCGGGAGCCACCTAAGCGATGGCAGGCTCCCTTGGCGTTATACGGCTGAAGCGCCGCCGACGATCTCGGAAATTTCCTGGGTGATGGCGGCCTGACGGGCCTTGTTATAAACCATCTCCAGATCGTCGATCAGGTTGCCCGCGTTATCAGTGGCACTCTTCATAGCGATCATTCGGGCGGCCTGTTCGCACGCACCGTTTTCGACTACCGCCTGATACACCTGCGATTCGATGAATCGAACCAACAGGCTGTCTAGCAACGCCTTGGCATCCGGTTCATACAGGTAGTCCCAGCTTCCGGGACGGGCGTTTTCTTCGTCATGCTTAGCGTCTGCGCCCATATCGGACGACAGAGGAAGAAGCTGACGCACTACCGGCCGCTGCGTCATGGTGTTAACGAATTCGTTATACACCACGTACAGGCGGTCTAGGCGTCCTTCGTCGTACGCTTCGAGCATCACCTTAACACTACCGATCAGACCCTCGACGGTCGGTGACTCTCCTAATCCGCTTTTCGCAGCAATCAAGTTGCCGCCGTAGTTGCGGAAGAAGGCACCGGCCTTCGAGCCGAGGGCGCAGAAGTCTAGCTCAGCGCCTTGCTGCTTCCAGGCAACAGCGTCTTTCACCACTGCCTTAAACAGGTTGACGTTTAAGCCGCCACACAGGCCACGGTCGGTGGAAACCACAATGTAACCAACGCGCTTTACCTCGCTACGCTCGACCATGTAGTCGTGCTTGTACTCGGGGTTTGCGTCGGCAATGTGGCCTACCACGTTACGAATCTGCTTGGCGTACGGCTGGCCAGCCTTCATCAGATCTTGCGCTTTACGCATTTTCGATGCAGCCACCATTTCCATGGCGCTGGTAATCTTCTGCGTATTTTTAATGCTCCCGATCTGGGTGCGTATCTCTTTTGCAGCTGCCATAGCGATCTACCTTTCGTTCGTGGCTCTCAGAAAGCATGCAAGCCCGCCCGCAGGCGGGCCGGACATTACCAGCTCTGAGTCGCCTTGAACTTCTCGAGACCTGACTTCAAGCCGTCCTGAATCTCGCCGTTGTAGTCGCCGGTCTGGTTGATCTTGTCGAGCAGCTCGCTGTGCTCGGACTTCATGTAGTCGTGCAGGGCACGTTCGAAGTCCAGCACCTTGTCGACGCTCACGTCATCCAGGTGACCTTCGTTAGCGGCGTACAGAGACAGCGCCATTTCCGCCACTGACATCGGCGAGTACTGCTTCTGCTTCATCAGTTCGGTCACGCGTTGGCCGTG
The DNA here is from genome assembly GCA_027012915.1 of Cellvibrionaceae bacterium. Next base: position 20,270 of record JALUYN010000458.1, on the reverse strand, counting down.
CTCGAGCTGCTTGCGCGTCGCTTCATCAAGGTCAGAGGCAAACTGCGAGAACGCCGCCAGTTCACGATACTGAGCCAGGGCTAGACGAACACCGCCACCCAGCTTCTTGATGATTTTGGTCTGCGCAGCACCACCTACACGAGAAACCGAGAGACCTGCGTTAATCGCCGGACGAATACCGGAGTTAAACAGGTTGGTTTCCAAGAAGATCTGACCATCGGTGATGGAGATAACGTTGGTCGGAACGAACGCCGATACGTCACCACCTTGTGTTTCGATGATCGGCAGTGCGGTCAAGGAACCGGTTTTGCCTTTCACTTCACCGTTGGTGAACTTCTCAACGTAGTCAGCGTTAACACGCGCAGCGCGCTCCAGCAGACGTGAGTGGAGATAGAAAACGTCACCCGGGTAAGCTTCACGGCCCGGCGGACGACGCAGCAGCAGCGATACCTGACGGTACGCAACGGCCTGCTTGGAGAGATCGTCATACACGATCAGCGCGTCTTCACCACGGTCACGGAAGTACTCGCCCATGGTGCAGCCAGAGTAAGCGGCCAGGAACTGCATCGGTGCCGGGTCGGCAGCACCTGCAGCGACGATGATGGTGTGTTCCAGCGCGCCGTGCTCTTCGAGCTTGCGAACGACGTTAGCAATGGTCGACTGCTTCTGACCGATCGCTACGTAGACACAGGTAACGCCCTTGCCTTTCTGGTTGATGATCGCATCGATGGCAATGGCAGATTTACCAATCTGACGGTCACCGATGATCAGCTCACGCTGACCACGACCGATCGGCACCATAGCGTCGATAGATTTCAAACCAGTTTGGATCGGCTCATCAACGGACTGACGGGTGATAACGCCGGGCGCTACTTTTTCTACCGCGTCGGTCATTTTAGCGTTGATATCGCCCTTGCCATCGATGGGATTACCCAGCGCATCGACAACACGACCAATCAGCTCAGGGCCTACCGGAACTTCAAGAATGCGACCGGTACACTGAGCGGTCATGCCTTCTTCAAGCTGCAGGTAGTCACCCAGGACAACGGCACCCACGGAGTCGCGCTCCAGGTTCAGTACCATGCCAAAGATGCTGTTGGGGAATTCGATCATTTCACCGAACATCGCGTCTTCGAGGCCGTGAATTTTCACGATACCGTCGGAAACGCTGACGATGGTGCCCTGATTACGGGCTTCGGATGCGACGTCAAGCTTCTCAATTCGCTGCTTGATGATGTCGCTGATCTCGGAAGGATTCAGTTGCTGCATGCCATGTCCCTCAGACTCAAGCGGTCAGCGCTTCGGAAAGCCGGTTCAATCGACCACGCACCGACCCGTCAATGACGGTATCGCCGGCACGCAGGATGACACCGCCAATAAGCGACTTGTCCACCTGAGTAGTAATGGAGATTTCGCGATTCAAACGTTTCTTGAGCGCGTCTGCTAGCTTGGTCTGCTGTTCGCCGTCCAGCTCATAGGCGGACGTAACGGTCACTTCAACACGCTGTTCATGTTCGGCACGCAGGTACTCGAACTGTTCAGCGATAAAGGGCAGTGCCGTCAGGCGACCTTGGTCGGCCAAGGTATCCAAAAAGCGTGACAAATCGTCGTTCTGCTGTTCCGGCAACATATCGGAAAGCAGCGCTACTTTTTTGTCATTCTCAAGTTTTGGACTGCCCATCAAGCGACGAAAGTCGCTGTTAGCAACCGCAGCGCTTAAAAAACTAAGCGCCTGAGACCAGCTATCAAGCGCCTCATGATCACGCGCGTATTCAAACGCCGCCTTAGCGTAAGGACGAGCGACGGTAAGTAATTCCGCCATGGGTCACCTCCTTACAGTTCAGCAGCAAGCTCATCAAGTAACTTGCGATGTGCTTTCTCGTCGACCGAAGCTTCTAATACACGCTCGGCACCAAGGATGGCGAGGTGAGAAACCTGGGCACGAAGCTCGTCTTTTGCACGATTCACTTCTTGCTCAATTTCGGAACGAGCGCTTGCCATCAGGCGTTCGCCTTCAGCGCGAGCCTGTTCGCGTGCTTCTTCGATCATTTGAGCAGAGCGCTTGTTGGCTTGCTCGAGAATTTGAGAAGCCTGCTCCTTGCTTTCACGCAGCGTTTGCTCAGCGCGCTCTTGAGCTAGCTCAAGGTCGCGAGTCGCACGGCTGGCTGCGTCCAAGCCATCAGCAATCTTTTTCTGACGCTCATGAAGCGCGTTGCTGATCGGAGGCCACACATACTTTATGCAAAACCAGACAAAGATCGCGAAGGCGATCGTCTGCCCGATAAGCGTCATGTTGATATTCACAGGGATGTACCTCTGACAAGTTCGTGGCGACCGGAGTGAAACAAAACCGAGCGGGTTAGCCGCTCGGCGATGCAATCATTAACCGGCAACAACGAAGATCAGGTACATCGCGATACCAACACCGATCATCGGAACGGCGTCCAGCAGACCGGCCATCAGGAAGGTTTTGGTCTGCAGTTGGTCGCCCAGCTCAGGTTGACGTGCAGTGGACTCGATCAGTTTGCCACCGAGGATAGCGAAACCGATACCGGTGCCCAAAGCGCCCAAGCCGATCATGATGGAGGCAGCAATGTAGATAAGTTCCATGGTAATGCTCCTAGTTTTTCAAGTTTAAGTGCAAGGTTGAGGGTTAAGGTTAAGGGTTAATCTCACGCAAGCGGTGCGCTTAGTGATGCTCGTGAGCAGCACTGAGGTACACGACGGACAGAACAGTAAAAATGAATGCCTGCAGGACAACGATCAGAATATGGAAAATCGCCCACGGCACATCCAACAGCCAAATTGCCCAGAACGGCAGCATGGCAATCAGAATGAAGATAACTTCACCCGCAAACATGTTGCCGAATAGACGCATTGCCAAGCTGAACGGCTTCACCAGCAGAGCGACAATTTCAAGCAACAGGTTGAAAGGAATCAGCGCCCAATGGTTGAACGGCGTCAACGACAGCTCCTTGGCAAATCCACCTACGCCTTTCACTTTGAAGCTGTAGTAGAGAATGAGGCCAAAGACGCCCAACGCTAAGCCTAGGGTGGCGTTAACGTCTGTTGTCGGCACGATTTTCATATAATCGACGCCTAACTTGCTGAACAACACCGGGAAGTAATCGACCGGAATGATTTTCAGCGTGTTCATGAAGAGAATCCACACGAACAGCGTCAGCGCTAGAGGGGCAATAATAGGATTGTGCCCCTTGAACGCACCTTTAATCATGTCTTCTACGAACTCGAAGACCATCTCAACGGCGTTTTGCAAACCGCCAGGCACCCCAGTAGTCGCCATTTTACCGGCTTTACGGAATAGGAAAATGAACAGCAAGCCCATGGCAATCGACCAGCCCATGGTATCCAAGTGGATCGCCCAAAAGCCCATTTCACTTGCTTCTTCAGCAGAGTGCGCCAACGACCAGCCATTCTCTGGGTGCTTACCAAAGGTTAAATTCTGCAAGTGGTGCTGGATATAGTAAGTCGTTGAGACTTCGTTACCTGCGGCCATAGACATGTCACCTCAATTAGTTGCGCGGTGCCTTAGCATCAGCAATGGAGCCAGCCAATGTGTCAGAACAATCGCGACATAAGCGCTAAAAAAGAAAGCTGGGTTTGAGGGGGGCACGGCAACAAATACGGCTGTAAAGAGTGCCACCGTCAAACCAAACTTACCTGCCTCGGCGCGCAGCAGCATCGCTGACCGCTGAGAAACGTTCGTATGTAAAAACCCCATCCGATAGACAAAAAAGGCATGTGGCAACAATGCGACAAGGGCGCCTTTCAGTACTGAGGTCACGCCCGCTAGCTGTGTCGATGAATACGCAAGCAACATAGCCATCAGCGTCACTAGCAGTTGAATAATGGCCAACCGTAGGATGTACGCTTTACGTCGCTGGGTCTCAATTCGCTGCATATTTCCCCAGTACGTCAAATGAACGGCCATTATTGCTTTGGCAGATAGGTGACTTAACACCAACCTGCACAAATCTTGCGCGATTATAGGGAAGCGCTATCACACCTTCAACCGAAGTTGCACGGAATTCGCGCGTTTCAGCCTCGACTTGCGACCAAAGGGCTAAAAATAGGCCGTATCTTTCATTAGCGTGCTATTTAATATGCGCTAGAATTCCATCCAGCTCTTCAAGGCTTGTATAACGAATAGTGACTCGGCCTTTGCCTTTTTGACCATGATCAATCGAAACAGGCGCGCCGAGAAGCTCGCCCAGATGGGTTTCTAAGCGGGCCACATCAGGTGTTTTGGCTGACTGCTTGGCAGAAGATACAGGCGCCTGATGGGTTTGCACCTTTTTCACCAGCGCTTCGGTGTCGCGCACGGTAAGGTCTTTATTGACCACTTCATGGGCGACTTGGCGCTGCTGTGCACTGGTTAACGAGAGCAGTGCGCGAGCGTGACCCATATCTAAATCGCCCCGCTCTAGCAGGGTTTGCACCTCTGGGTCGAGGGCCAGCAGACGAAGTAAGTTGGCAACCTGGGTACGAGACTTACCCACTGCATCAGCAATCTGTTGCTGAGTGAGCTCAAATTCATCGCCCAAACGCTTCAGCGCAATCGCTTCTTCAATCGCGTTGAGGTTTTCCCGCTGGATGTTTTCAATCAGCGCTAAGGCCAGCGCGACTTCATCACTCACATGGCGTATGACCGCCGGAATAACGTCCAGCTCGGCCAGTTGCGCGGCGCGCCAGCGGCGCTCACCGGCAATAATTTCATAGCGGTCTTTACCTACCGGACGCACCACGATGGGCTGCATCACGCCTTGGGCACGGATCGAGTCGGCAAGCTCTTCCAGGGCTTCAGGCTGGATGTCTCGGCGCGGCTGATACTTCCCACGCATCAGTTGCCCAAGTGGCAGACGCTCCAGGCGTTCAGCCATTGCGTCATCCACCGCCACGTCTGGCATCGGGGCGTCGGCGCTCTCAAGCGTTGCGCCACCGGTCAGGTCTAAACTGTCACGACGACGTGCGCCCGCACCAATCAGGGCATCCAGGCCACGTCCTAGCGCGCGTTTACGCGTCATTCGCTTTCCCTCGTACTTTTAACGTTATGTACTTTGAACGCTACAGCGGCAACCGTTACAGCGATAGACGCCGAATCATCTCTTTGGCCAACACGCGATAGGCTTGGCTCCCCCGCGAAAAACGCGCGTATTGAGTGACCGGTACGCCGTGGCTTGGCGCTTCAGCGACTTTCACGTTGCGCGGAATCGTCGTTTTCAAAAGCGCATCGCCGAAAAAGTCGCGTAGCTGCTTATCTACTTCTCGGGTGAGACTGGTGCGCTTATCGTACATGGTGCGCAAAATGCCGGAGACAGCCAGCTCAGGATTCACGCTTTGCTTGATCTGCTCCACCGTATCCAGCAGCGCCGAGAGCCCCTCTAGGGCGTAAAATTCACACTGTAGCGGAATCAGTACGCCATGCGCGGCGGTGAGCGCATTCACCGTCAGCATATTCAGCGATGGTGGGCAGTCGATCAGCACCACGTCGTAATCGTCCGCGACGCTGGCAAGTGCAAGCGATAGGCGGCTTTGACGTTGGTCGCTATCCAGTAATTCCACTTCCGCGGCGGTCAGGTCGCCGTTACCGGGTAGAACATCGTAATGAACCGGCAGCCCGCGAACGATAACCTCGCCCGCAGTGGCTTCGCCAAGCAACACGTCCAGCACGCTTTTCTCAAGATCGTACTTGTCGATCCCGCTGCCCATGCTGGCATGGCCCTGTGGATCCAAGTCCACCAGCAGTACGCGGCGGTCAAGAGCAGCCAGGCTGGCGGCCAGGTTAACGGCTGAAGTGGTCTTGCCCACGCCGCCTTTTTGGTTGGTCAGGGCAATGATCTGGCTCACTACTCAACTCCTTTTGGGGTCAGGATCAACAGCTGCCGCTCGGCCGTTTCAAAGGGTACATTCAACAGGTGGCGCTCGCTGAGTTCAATGCCTTCCGGCAGGTTACGCAGCTCGTCATCAGCACCGGGGCCTTTCATTGCTAGCCACTGGCCATTTGCAGATGGCAGGGGGCGCGTTAGCGTCACGAAATCCACCAAACTGGCAAACGCACGTGAGATCACCTGATCAAAGTGCTGGCCGGTGAACTGCTCTACCCGTGCCTGAGTAGGCGTCACGTTCGTCAGCGCCAACTCCATCACCGCTTGGCGCTGGAAGCGGACTTTCTTGCCATTGCTATCCAGCAGCGTCACCTGAAGTTCGGGCTTCATAATCGCGAGTACCAAGCCGGGTAACCCAGGCCCTGCCCCCACATCCAGCAGCGTTGGGCCGTGAACGTAGGGAGCAACGGCGGCGCTATCCAGTACGTGACGCGAGACCATTTCTTCAACATCACGCACTGCGGTGAGGTTATAAGCCCGGTTCCACTTGTGCAACAGCGCCAGTAAACCAAGCAGTTGCTCTCTCTGTTCAGCGCTAATCACAACCCCTAGCGCTGATAGGCCTTGATCAAGTCGTGATGCAACGCCATTGGGTAAGCTGTTGACCAGCGGCTGGAGTCGACTCATCCGTTGGCCACCTCGGCGTTGGTAATTAGGCGGCGTTTTTTCAGATGCACGAGCAGAATCGATATGGCTGCGGGCGTTACCCCAGAAATCCTGGCTGCATGTGCAAGGGTTTCTGGACGGGTATTGCTGAGTTTTTGGCGAATCTCGTTGGAGAGACCTTCCACCTGGTGATAATCAAGTTCCGCAGGCAGCGGCGTAGCTTCATGACGCTTAAGCTTATCGATCTCATCCTGCTGACGATCAATATAGCCCTGATATTTGGCTTGAATTTGCACCTGTTCGGCCACGGCTTCGTCGTGTACGTCACCGCTTTCCATACCGGGGAGCGAGGTAATATCGGCATACGTCAGCTCAGGGCGTTTCAGCAAATCACTTAAGCAGTACTCTCGGGGTAGCGGCCTGCCGGTTTTTTCAGCGATTTTTTCCGCCGCCGGGCTATTGGGTTGCACCCAAGTGGTGGCCAAGCGTGCAGTTTCCCGCTCGATGGCTTCGCGCTTTTGACTAAATGCGGCCCAGCGCGTGTCGTCGACTAAGCCTAGCTTGCGGCCTTTTTCGGTCAGGCGCAGATCGGCATTGTCTTCACGCAGCAGCAGTCGATATTCCGCCCGCGAAGTAAACATGCGGTAGGGCTCTTTGGTGCCCATGGTGATTAAGTCGTCTACCAAAACGCCGAGGTAGGCTTCATCACGGCGGGGGTACCAAGCGTCGAGCTGTTTAGCGCGGCGAGCGGCGTTTAAGCCCGCCAGTAGCCCCTGGGCACCTGCTTCTTCATAACCAGTTGTGCCGTTGATTTGCCCGGCAAAAAACAGGTTGTGGATAAATTTGGTTTCCAGCGAGTGTTTCAAATCCCGTGGATCAAAGAAATCGTACTCAATGGCATAGCCAGGACGCGTGATGTGTGCGTTTTCTAACCCTTTGATCGAGCGCACCACCTGCAGCTGCACATCAAACGGCAGCGAGGTCGAGATGCCGTTGGGATAGAGCTCGTGGGTATCCAGGCCTTCAGGCTCGATGAACACCTGATGGCTCGATTTGTCGGCAAAGCGGTGCACTTTGTCTTCAATTGAGGGGCAGTAGCGCGGGCCGATCCCTTCAATCACGCCAGAGTACATTGGCGAGCGATCCAAGTTACCCAGAATAATCTCGTGGGTGCGCTCGTTGGTGTGGGCGATATGGCAGCTCACCTGCTGGGGATGCATCTCCCGCGAGCCGAGGTAAGACATCACCGGCGTTGGGGTATCACCCGGCTGCTCTTCCAACTGCGAAAAATCGACGGTTTTGGCATCGATACGCGGCGGCGTGCCGGTTTTGAGCCGGTCAACATGAAACGGCAACGCACGCAGTCGTTCTGCCAGCGCGTTGGAGGGCGGGTCACCCGCGCGGCCTCCGCGGCTTTGATCCAACCCGATGTGGATAACGCCACCCAGGAAGGTACCGGTTGAGAGCACAACGGATTCTGCGTGAAAGCGAATGCCGGTTTCAGTCACGACGCCGCGTACGGTGTCGTTATCCACAATGAGATCACCTGCCGCCTGCTGAAAAATCGTCAGGTTGGGCTGGTTTTCCAGCATGCCGCGAATGGCGGCTTTGTAGCGGATGCGGTCGGCCTGGGCACGGGTTGCGCGCACCGCTGGCCCTTTGCGTGCGTTGAGCACACGAAACTGGATGCCGCCTAAATCCGTGGCTAGCCCCATTGTACCGCCGAGCGCATCAATTTCTTTCACCAAATGGCTTTTGCCGATGCCGCCAATGGCGGGATTGCACGACATTTGGCCAAGCGTCTCGATGTTGTGGGTTAGCAATAGGGTTTGACAGCCCATACGAGCAGAGGCCAGTGCGGCTTCAGTTCCCGCATGGCCACCGCCGATGACAATCACGTCAAAGCGGTCGGGGTAGTTCAAGAGACACCTCGTCTTGTGCCTGTTGGCACGGATGATGTGGTCAGCATATCGGTGCTGATGGAATAAGCCCGCCAGTATAAACCTCCTGTGGGTAACCGTCAGGTTTTTCCACACCCCGGTTTAAGGGTTCTGTCTTTATTAATAACAAAATAAAAATAAATAAGAGAAGTTCTGTTGATGTAGTAACTACTGGTGTGGACAAAATCTGTTGATAAGTCTACTAACGCTAGTTTTATCAATATTTTACATTGTTGACCTTTAGGTGATTAAGCAGCGGAGTGCCTGCGTAGAAGCGGTGTTGGAGCTGTGGATGAAAGTGCGACTTACCCACAAGGCTGACTGACAACGGGTTATCCACCGCTGGGTACCTGGCTTGTTACCGCACCTGTGAACAACCTGCTTCACATACTCAAATCATGCTGATAAGCGCTCATGGTGGGCTTCGTGGCGAAGTAGCGAGGAGCGTGTAAAAAATAGTATCCACAGGCAAAAAAAAATGGCCTGTCATGAAGACAGGCCATTAGATAGGACGTTTTAAGCGCAATATTGGCGATTTAAGAGCGCATGGTTAGCACGACATTAGTGCTTCAGTACCCGTGCCAGGAACGACTGAGTGCGTTCGTGTTGAGGGGAATCGAAGAGCTGCTCAGGGGTGCCTTGTTCGGCAATTTCGCCTTTATGGATAAAGATGATGCGGTCGGCTACCTCACGTGCAAAGCCCATCTCGTGAGTAACAATCACCATGGTCATACCCTCTTTGGCAAGCTCCCGCATGGCGTCTAGCACTTCGCCAATCATCTCGGGGTCAAGGGCTGAGGTTGGCTCATCAAACAGCATGAGGCGCGGCTCCATGGCCAACGCACGCGCCAGCGCCACACGCTGCTGCTGGCCACCGGAGAGCTGGCTGGGGTACTTATTTGCCTGGTCGGCAATACCTACGCGATCAAGTAGCCGCTTGGCAGTCTCTTCGGCATCCTGACGGCTCCAGCCACGCACCTTCATCGGTGCGAGAGTGACGTTATCGAGTACGCTAAGATGCGGGAACAGATTGAACTGCTGAAACACCATGCCCACTTCGGTGCGGATGGTTTGTAGCGCCTGACTGCTTTTACCGTTCGGTAGCAGCGTATTGCCGTCCACATCCAGGCTGCCTGACTGAAACTCTTCTAAGCCGTTGATACAGCGAATGAGTGTGGATTTACCCGAGCCGCTGGCCCCGATGACCACGACGACTTCACCAGGCACAATTTCCAGGTCGATATCTTTGAGTACGTGCAGGCTGCCAAAGTGCTTGTGGAGCTTTTGCATACGCACAATGGGCGTTTGAGTAGAAGTCATTGTGCGCTCCTTATTGTCCGGCGAGGCCGCGGCGCTCGATTTGGCGCAGCACCAGTGAGAGGGTCCAGGTAATGGCGAGATACATCAGTGCCACCATGAAGTAGACCTCCAGTGCGGTGAAGGTGGTGGCGATATAGATCTGCCCTTGGCGTACCAGCTCACTGACCCCGATGACGGAGAAAAGCGAGGTATCTTTGATACTGATAATGCCCTGGTTACCCAGTGGTGGAATCATACGGCGCAGTGCCTGCGGCCAGATCACATAGCGAAACGCCTGCACCCGAGAGAGGCCAAGCGATAGCGATGCTTCCCGCTGGCCGCGCTCGATGGACTGAACGCCGCCGCGCACAATTTCAGAGATATAGGCACCGGAGTTGACGGCAATGGCCGCTATACCCGCTACCAGGGCGTTGATGGGCCCACCCAACAGTTGCGGCAAGCCGTAAAAGATAAACAGCACTTGGACCAAAATAGGGGTGCCGCGGAATACTTCAACATACACAACCGCAGGCCAGCGCAGCCAGCGTACCGGGCTAATACGCAGCAACCCAAAGAAAATACCGATGAAAAAACCAATCGCCAGGCCGCCAAATGAAATCAGTAGTGTCCAGGGAATACCGGGTAACAAGTAGGGGATCGACCCGAATGCAGCCGACCAATCAAACTGAAAGTTAACGTCCACGCGTTATCTCCAGGCAAGAGGAACAACGACACAGGGCCGGGGGTAAATGGCCGCCCGGCCCTGTGGTGAGAGTCGCTTTAAGCGTTGGTTATGGCATATAGCGCTAATTACTCAGCGCTGGGTGCTTCACCGAACCACTTTGTGTAGATCTCATTGTAGGTGCCGTCTTCACGCATAGCGGCCAGCGCTTCGTTGGTCGGCTCTACCCACTCGCTGCCTTTGTGAAATACGATGCCGTACTGCTGACCTTCGTACAGCGGGCCGACGACTTTAGTGCGACCTTCGCCACGGGTTTGTGAGAAGTAAGCTACGTTGGGCGCATCGTAAAGTACGGCGTCGACGTTACGGCCCAGCAGCGCCATGTACATATCAGCGGTGCCTGGGTAGGGCGTGATATCGGCGTCTTCGCCAAGCTCTTGTTGTAAGAAGTCGTAGCTGGTGGAGCCGATTTTGGTGGCCACTGACAGTCCTTCGAGATCCTCGATGGAGGAGACCTCTTCGTTATCAGCACGTACGATGATTTGCAGACCGGAGTCGTAGTAGGGATCAGAGAAGTCAACGACCTGAGCACGCTCTTCGGTGATGGTCGTGCCAGCAATGGCAATTTCCTGGCTGCCGGTTTGCACCGCAGGAATGATGCCCGAGAACTCCATGGTGGTGAGGTTGACGTCAAAGCCAGCGCGATCAGCGACTTCATTGATGATGTCCATATCAAAACCGATCATTTCACCGGTCTCGGGGTCGAGCATCTCAAAGGGCACAAAGCTTGGGTCAGTGGCCACGTTGACGGTAGGCGTTTGTGCAAACGCGGTGGTACTGCCCAAACCCAGTGTGATGGCGGTCGCAATAGTAGAGGTAGTGAATAGGTGTTTCATTAGTTTCCCCATGTTTTATGTGGTTAGCCGCGCAATTTATAGAATTTTTTTTCTTATAAATTGGCTAGGCAACCGTTATTGACCTTTCAACCTTGGCGAGAAACCGCCAAGGCGTCAAGTCATGGGGAGGGGTTGTCACCAACGTTGGTCACACCATAAACGAGGCGCCACATCCGCACGTGGTAGTGGCATTGGGGTTTTGGATACGAAATCGAGCCCCTGCTAGGCCCTCCTCGTAATCCACTGTGGAGCCTACCAAATACTGATAAGAGAGCGGGTCGACCACTAGCGTTGCATCGCCAAATTCGATGAGTGTGTCGTCTTCGGCAACGCTGTCCGCGAAGTCAAAGCCGTATTGAAAACCAGAGCAGCCGCCACCGGTAACGTACACGCGCAGTTTCAGCGCCGGGTTACTCTCTTCAGCCATTAACGCTTTGATGCGTTTGCGTGCACTGTCTGACAGTAACAGAGGAGTTGGAACAAAAGCTTCTGCACCGCTCATGGGTACCTCCCGCGAGCTTTAAGAACGAATAATCCGTATTAGGGGGTGATTATGGGTAATTCCCAGCAAATTGGTCAACTATTGCTGGGAATTCCTCAAACGTTAGGGCATCAGCGCGGGGGCGTTAAGCCCCATGTGCTCATCAAAGCCAAACATCAAGTTAAGGTTTTGAATGGCTTGCCCAGAAGCGCCCTTCACCAGGTTATCAATGACTGAAAGCACCACAACCGTATTGCCGTTACCCGGGCGGTGGACCGCGATGCGGCAGGTATTGTTGCCTTTGACACTGCGGGTTTCCGGGTGGCTGCCGGCGGGCATGACATCGACAAACGGCTCGTTGGCGTAGCGCTGCTCAAAGAGCGCCTGTAGATCTTCTGGCTCGGCGGTCAGCGTGCTGTAAAGCGTGGCGTGAATGCCGCGAATCATAGGCGTTAGATGGGGAACAAAGGTCAACCCCACTGGGTTGGGCTGCATATCGCCCAAGCCTTGACGAATTTCCGGCAGATGGCGGTGGCCACCCGCGCCGTAGGCCTTCATGGATTCACTAGCCTCGGCCAGCAGCGAAGCAACTTTGGCACCGCGGCCAGCACCGGTCACACCAGATTTGCAGTCGGCAATCAGCTGGTTCGGATCAATTAAGCCAGCTTCTAACAGCGGCAGATAGCCTAGCTGAACGGCGGTGGGATAGCAGCCAGGGACAGCAATCAAACGAGCCGTTTTGATCTTTTCGCGGTGCATTTCGGGCAGGCCGTAAACGGCTTCTTCAAGCAGCTCCGGCGCGCCGTGGGGCTGGTCGTACCAACGGCTCCACTCGTCGGCATCCCGCAGGCGGAAATCGGCAGAGAGGTCGATGACGCGGGTGCCGTTTGCCAGCAGCTCTCCTGCAAGCGCGTGGGCAACGCCGTGGGGAGTCGCAAAAAACACCGCATCCATTGCGCCTAGCGCCTTGGCGTCGGGTTCGCTGAATGCCAGCGTGTCGTAGTGACCACGTAAATTGGGGTACATGTCGCACACTTTTATGCCCGTCTCCGAGCGAGAGGTGATGGCCTTGACGTTTACCTGAGGGTGCTGAGCCAGCAGTCTGAGAAGTTCGACGCCGGTATAACCGGTGCCACCCACGATGCCAACGTTAATCACAAACCACTCCTTGTGCGCTTCGCGCAATCGACGCTTGAATAATTAACAGCCTAATCAGTGTGGCCAGGCTGTTGAAGTGTATCTAGCTATGATACACAAGAGAGCCAGCGCTTAAGAGCGCTGCGCAACGCGAGACAATGAAACGAACAATAAACGCAAGGACGGACGTTGTGGCACGTTTTTCTCGGTCAGATTTCACTCTAGAGAGCTTTCGCCGCCAGTTGGCGAACGTGGATGCCTTACCGCAGCTGTGTGTGCTGGGGTTGGTGTCTGGGGTGATTACTGGGACGGTGATGGTGGCGTTTCGCCTGCTGCTTGAAGCCGGGGCGGTGCTCTATATGCCGGAGGGGGAGCCGGAAGCCTTCGAAGGATTGTCACCGTGGCTGAGAGCACTTCTGCCGATCGTCGCCGTCACATTGATTGGCCTGTTGCTATATCGGCAGCGCTCCGCTGCGCGCAAGCTCGGGGTCAGCCATGTGATTGAGCGTCTCACCTATCACCAGGGGCGCTTTCCACTGCGTAACTGGCTGAACCAATGGTGGGTGGGGGTCGTCTCCGTGTTGGGTGGCTTATCCGCCGGGCGCGAAGGCCCTGCGATTCATTTAGGCGCGGCGGCTTCCAGCGGGTTAGGGCTAAAGCTGCGGCTGCCCAATAATAGCTTGCGGGTGTTGGTCGCTTGTGGCACGGCAGCCGGTATTTCGGCCTCGTTCAACACGCCCATTGCTGGGGTGATCTTCGCCATGGAAGTGGTGATGATGGAGTACACCCTGATGAGCTTTATGCCGGTGATTTTAGCCTCCACCATGGGCGCGCTGGTGGCGCAGGTGATGTATGGCAATGCGCCCGCATTTCGGATTCCTGAGGTGGCGTTAGGGTCGCTGATGAACCTGCCCTGGATCGTGGTGATTGGCTTGGTCATAGGTTTGATGGCAGGCCTCTTCATCCATATTTCACGAAGTCAGCGCCTACAAACCCTGCCGCTGTGGTTGAGATTGGGCGTCGTGGGTGTCGGCACCGGGGTATTGGCGTGGTGGTTTCCTGAAATCCAAGGCATTGGTTACGACAGCGTGGCGGCAGCGCTGAATAATCAGTTGGCGATCAATGTGCTATTGGCGCTGATGGTTGCCAAGCTGTTGATTACTGCGATTACCGTTGCAGGCGGCGTGCCGATCGGCATTATTGGCCCGGTACTGGTCGCTGGGGCGGCCACTGGTGCACTAGGCGGTATGTTAGGGGGCTGGCTATGGCCTGAGAAAGCTGCTGACCCAGGGATTTATGCCATGCTCGGTATGGCAGCCATGATGGGGGCTGTTCTTCAGGCACCGTTGGCGGCGTTGATGGCACTGCTAGAACTCACTCATACACCGACGATTATGCTACCGGGGATGCTGGTCGTGGTGGTGGCCTGCTTAACGTCGCGGCAGTTGACGGGGTGTGAAGGTTTTTTCATTAGTTCAGTACGCTATGGATTGCATCCGTTACAGCAGCCGCTGATGCAAGCGCTTTCCCGAGTGTCGGTGCCTGCCGTGATGGAGCGTCAGCTGGTGCGTACCGAGCGCATGATCACTCTCGACCAGGCGCGCCGCCTGCTAGAAACGAATCCCATGTGGCTGGTGATTGAGCGCTCCAGTGAGGATAAGCCGGTACTGGGGCTAAAGGCAGCAGAGCTTGCCCGCTGGCTGCTGGAGCACGATAAGGCGCTCGATGGAGAAGTGCCGCCGGAAGATGAGTTAATTGATCTTTTGGAGATTCCCGGCCAGCGGCTGGAAATGGCCCCGATTGGTTTGCAGGCAACACTATCGGAAGCGTTTTTAAAGCTTCAAGACAGTGCGCTTGGGGCGCTTTATGTGGTGCATGGCTATCGACCAAAGCAGCAGCGAATTTCAGGTATCATTACCCGGGGCGCGATCGAGCGTTATTACCACTACACTGACGCTCGGCAAACAGATGCCCGCGAGACTGATTCCTAGCCATACGTCACCGCCTAAGGAGAGACCATGTACGAATGGGTAAAGGCTATTCACTTGATGGCCGTTGTTACTTGGTTTGCCGCACTGTTCTACCTGCCAAGACTTTATGTGTACCACGCCATGGCACGCGACAAAGGTGATGAGCAAGCGATCACTTACTTTAAAACCATGGAGCGCAAGCTTTACCGTGGCATCATGACCCCGTCGATGATCCTGGTACTGATTTTTGGGGGCTGGATGCTCTATTTGGTGCCCGCCTGGTTTAGCCAAGGATGGATGCACGCCAAGCTTACCTTGGTGGCACTGTTAATTGCTTACCACCACGTTTGCTTGATTTACCTTAAGCAGTTTGACCAGTCGCGTTGTACCAAGAGCCACGTATTTTTTCGCTGGTTCAATGAAGCTCCCGTGATTGCACTGGTCGCGATTATTCTTTTGGCGGTAGTGAAGCCCTTTTGATGCGTCAACCTCTTCCCCCTGTTGTTTTAGTGCTAGCGGGTCATGACCCCACGGGCGGTGCCGGACTGGTCGCTGATAGCGAAGCCATCGCCGCCTGTGGCGGTTGGGCGGTGACGATCCCCACGGCGATGACCGTGCAGAACTGCCATAACGTGTCGCGGGTAATGCCAGCCGACCCTGGCGCCATGCGGCAAATGGCCGAAGCTGTCGGTGATATGCAGATTGCCGCGATCAAGCTCGGCCTGCTGGCGGATGAAGCTACGCTGCGGGCTGCGGAGCAAATTATTTGCCGTTTTCCAGGGGTGCCCGTGGTTGCTGACCCGGTTCTCAAAGCAGGGGGAGGCACTATGTTATCCACAGAGGCTTTGCAGATGCTTTATCGTGACCGGCTGCTGCCACTTGTGGATATCTTAACCCCGAACCGCTTTGAGCTAGCGGCGCTGACGCCTGAGATCCATGAGCCTTATGACGATACCGCCCGTGCGGTGTCACTACTGTCTCAGGGTTGCCAAGCGGTGCTGGTGACGGCAACGGATGACCCATTACCCGGTACGGCACAGCAAGTGGTGCATACACTGCATTCGCCCGACACCACTCGCCAGTGGCAATGGCCGCGCCTACCGGACGTCTTTCATGGTTCCGGCTGTACACTCGCGTCAGCCTTAGCAGCGCGTCTAGCGGTAGGTGAGCGCTTACCAACGGCGTGTGAACAGGCCCAGCACTTTACCTGGGAGAGCTTGTCTCACGGCTACCAGCCACCCAGTGGCCAGTGTTTGCCGAATCGCTTGCCACGCCCTGTGCGCTTTTGATCTCATTGGTAGTAAGCCATTTATATTGAGGATGCCATGACCACATCTGCTGAACTGTTCGACCTCGCGAGTCGCCATATCCCTGGGGGCGTGAACTCTCCCGTCCGTGCCTTCAAAGGGTTGCACCGCCCGCCGGTATTCATGGAACGTGCGCAGGGCGCTTACCTCTTCGATGTCGAGGGCAACCGCTACATCGATTACATCGGCTCCTGGGGACCGATGATTACCGGTCATGCTGATCAAGACGTACTGGCCGCGGTGCGGGCACGGTTGGATAACGGGCTCTCGTTCGGTACCCCCACGGCCGTGGAAACCACCATGGCCGACCTAATTTGCGACATGATTCCCTCCATGGAAATGGTGCGCATGACCAGCTCGGGCACCGAGGCCACCATGTCAGCGATTCGGCTGGCGCGGGGCACCACGGGGCGGGACAAGATCGTCAAGTTCGAGGGTAACTACCACGGCCACTCGGACTCCCTGCTGGTAAAAGCGGGCTCCGGTGCCTTGACCCACGGCGAGCCCAGCTCTCCGGGTGTTCCGGCGTCGTTGGCCGAGCACACCATTACACTCTCCTATAACGACCCGGAGGGGGTGGAAGCGTGCTTTGCCGAGATCGGTGAGCAAATTGCCTGCATCATCGTCGAGCCGGTGGCGGGTAATATGAACTGTATTCCGCCTCAGCCAGGTTTCTTGGAAACCCTGCGCCACGTTTGTAACGAGTACGGCAGCATCCTGATTTTTGACGAGGTGATGACCGGTTTCCGCGTCGCGTTGGGCGGTGCCCAGGCGCACTACGGTGTCACGCCTGATTTGACCTGCTTGGGTAAGATCGTTGGTGGCGGTATGCCAGTCGGCGCGTTTGGCGGTAAGCGGGACATCATGCAAAACATCTCTCCGCTGGGCCCGGTATATCAGGCGGGCACCCTTTCGGGTAACCCGCTGGCTATGGCCGCCGGGGTAGCACTTCTCACCAAGCTGCAGGTGCCGGGCTTCCACGATGCCCTGAGTCAGCGCGTGCAAACGCTGTGTAACGGCCTGCAAGAGCGTGCCAATGCGGCGCGGGTACCGATGATGACGCAATCCGCAGGCGGCATGTTTGGTCTTTTCTTTACCTCTCAATCGCGGGTCGATAACTTTGCCCAGGCGACTGCCTGTAACCCGGATGCCTTCCGCCGCTTCTTTGGTGCGATGCTTGATCATGGCGTTTATCTCGCGCCTTCTGCCTATGAAGCGGGCTTTATGTCCAGTGCCCATACGCCTGAGGATATCCAGCTCACTCTGGATGCCGCAGAGAAAGCCTTTGCAGTTATGTAACACTAGGTAACTGGTAGTTAGAACGCCTGCTACACTGCAAGAGCCGCTCATGTTGAGCGGCTCTTGTGGTTAACGAGGTAGCTAACCATGAAACGATCATTGGCTTGGCACGTTTCACGACGATACGGCACGCTGTTTATCGCCGTACTTACCCTTGGCTTGCCCATCTCAGGGCTAGCCGCACAGGAGCAGGATATGACCCAGATCCACATCACCATGAGCGGCTCTCCCGGCGCTGAGTTTTCCGCCGAGTGGCGCATTACCCATAACGGCGAAACTGTCGAACATCCTGAAACCCGCGGCACTGTACCCGCAGAATTCACCTTTGAAGGCGACACCCTAGAAGGAACGGTCAAGTTGTTGAGTGACGACGAGCGGCTAGAGGTCGATATCGTCAAAGGCAGCAACCGCTCGCGCTCTTCAACCCAAGGCAAGGGCGGCACGCTGACGGTGGTGGTGCGTTAGGTGACAACACAAAAAAACCGCCCCGGAAGGGGCGGTATGAGAATATTGGACTGGCTAATGATTAATACTGGATAGTGGAAGCGCGGTTGCCACTACCTGTCTGCATCACACTCGCAGATGCGTTGACTGTACCAGTTTGAGTGATAGTTGAAATGTTATTCCAACCGCCAGCAGGAGCATGTGCTTGATTGACATATGCTGTGTGCGCACCTGCTCCACTTTGAATAATGAACGATTCATTAAATTCGGCACCAGGAACACCCACACCTGATTGTTCGACAGTGGCAGATTTATTGTCACCGTTCTGAATTACCCAAGAGATATCTCCTTCTCCTGATTGTGAGATATCAGCGAAGTTACTGTTACCATTTTGTAACACATTAGACTCTCCATATGTGCCACTTTGATTAACATTTGCTTTGTTATCATTGCCGTTTAGTTGGGATACATATGAGTCGTTATAACTACCGGACTGATCCACATATGCGGTATTGAAGTCGCCAACCCCCGCCGAACCTTGCAGAATGTAGGACGTATTCTCATCGCCACTTTGATCCAGCATTGCCATATTAGCATCGCCTGCTTGTTTAATATGGCTAATATTATCCATACCACTTTGGTTAGCATCGGCATAGTTATCAGACCACTGCTGACGAATATAACTTTGGTTACTTTCGCCAGTTTGATTTACCCATGCATTATTATCAGCTGCTCCACCAGTCAGTACTCCCTGATGAATAATCGATTGGTGGCCATTACCGGTTTGAGATACATCCGCGCCATTACGGTCGGCTCCAAACTGATCTACTCGAGACAGGTTACTATCACCTTGCTGCGAAATATTTGCAATAGCACCTGTGCTAAGCTCTTGATCAACATCTGATCGGTTACTATTACCAATTTGGATGACATCAGCTTTTAATGCTGAGCCAGTACTACTTAATTTGTTTTGTGTTACGTTTGATTCGTTTTGTGAACCACCACTCTGTGTTACACTTGCTTGGTTGCCTGTAGTACCAGTAGCTGTCTGGTCAATGGTCGATAAGTTTTCATTTGGGCCTGCAGTAGAGCCGTCCATGTTATCCAATTCATCCTGAAACGTAGTAAACGCTCCATCACGGGATGGCGGAAAACCTGTCCATTCGGCATTATCTACGGTTGAATTTCCATTGTCGACACCATATCCGCCTCCTTGAGGCTGGCCAATACTTGTATAGTTCAGGTTTGAATTCGATGTTACTGTTGTTTGAGCTATAGCAGCGCTGGACAAAGCTAAGCTAACAGCGGCAGCAAGAGCGGTTAGTTGCAGTTTCATGGTGTTTCCCCTTTATTTCGATCAACTTGCTTTGGTGGTGAACTGAGAAGCCAGGTGCGACTCAGTTGATATCGATAGTGACCGGTCGTGAAGTGCCCGAGTAGTTTTGTTGGTGGACATTTACATCGCGTAGGCCACTGCCCGATTGTGAAATCATTAGGTTACTGTTAAAGCCAATTTGAATAGCGTTCAGTGCAACTCCAACACTGTTCCCTTCTTGAATAGCCGTAACGCTATTGTTATAGCCTTGCTGAACAATCACGCCAATGTTGTTGCCATTGTGCTGGATCAAATTGGCCTGATTGTTATATCCAGTTTGTTTAATGTAAGCGAAGTTTTTAATTTGGTAATTCGCTGAACGAGATTGAACGACGCTCGCGCTGTTGTTAATGCCTTGCTGCTGAATGATGCTCACATTGCCTTTTAAATGGCTGACATCTTGAGACTCTACGTATTGTGTGACTCTAGACATGCTGTCAATGAACTGGTCGTTTGCTGAAGCTTCTGGATTTAAACTGGTTAGTAAGACACCCATTACCAATGCCATGCAGGAGGCTACGGATCCTGTCTTTTTATGGGCTGGTAATTGGTTGAACGGTTTCATTGGGCCTTCCTTTTGAAACGTTATGTGTCTTTTTGTTTCCTGTGTTGAGTTTGGACGATTTAAAAGAAGGCGCTATCGGAAATTTTTCTAATCCTTAACTTATAAAGTTGGTGTTTTTTATGAATATATAGGTTATGGTTTTAATCTTAATTGATGAGTTTTTTAATACTAGTACCTATAGCCTGAAAGATAGAAGCCTTTAATAAAAAAGCCGCTTAAGGAAGCGGCTTTGATTAATACCTGAATCCGTGAAGCCGGCGCCGACACTTTCCCTATCACCGCCAGCGAGCACTTTTTGATCATTCGCCCCGTGCAAGTTGGCTTTCGCAAGCCCGTTATTGCCAAAACCCACCGTGCTGATCG
>JALUYN010000457.1 GCA_027012915.1 Cellvibrionaceae bacterium | reverse complement strand
GCTCATAGTGAAAGGCGTTTCCCCAAGCATCCAGAGGAAGCGTCTCTTCATCCAGAATTTTCTCGCCTGTCGGTGGGTCTATGAGAACTTTCAACCCAGTCGCTTTGTCAGGATAGGTCCCAGATTGTAGTCGATAGATTGCGAGAGCATCTTTCAAGTTTTTCGCTTGCGTTTTAGTGCTCACGACTTTCGATTGATCCACGTGACCTAAGACGCGGGGGCCAACGATGGCCATCAAAGCGGAGATGATTGCGAGGACAACCAATATCTCCAACAGTGAGTATCCACGCTGATTTCGTTTGCTATCCATCAAGTTCTCACTTCGACGAAGAAGTTGAAATATGTAAGATTGATAAGGCAACTGCATGGCGTTTTCCCTAAATTGATTGGGCGCTTCATGTTTACGCAAACTTTGTTTCCATTTTGAAGCATGCATCCCAAGCGCACAATAGTTCATCCCAGATATTTTTGCAGCACTCTGGTACCAGCCCTTCCGTGCTTTCTTGATGCGTCAGTGTTTTAGTGAAAAACGTGCTCGCGCCATCCGGGTCCAAATTTAGCCGTCGAGCGACCAAGCCTATTTGTTCCAAGTATAGGTCAGGTTCGATTCCATATCTGATAATTGGAAAGGGATTTGCCCGATACTGCTCCAAGAGCTGCGTGTTGTAGCTTTTCCACAGTGAAAGAGCCAAATCCTGGCTCATTTGTTTATTCGTCCGCTCTGCACGACTCTCTAGGCTCTTTGCCACCTCGACAGGGTGCCGAAATGTCCCCAGGAACTCACAACCAAAGTGCCGTTGCCAGCTATTGGCGAAGAAAATTGATCGGGGGTCTTTTACACCCCAGTCCTGGTCACTGCCGAACTGATCGACATAGAATTTCAGTTTTTCTAAGTGGTCCGACTTAATCTCAATCTGGCTATTGGGTGGACGATCCCATGAGGATTCATTCGCCGCGAGCATTTTATCATGAACGCCTCGTATCGGCTCATGCTCTCTATTCCCTTTCTGATTAAAAGGGGCATGGATGTTGACGGAACCAAGACTAAGCCCTCCGGCTTCCAAACATCCCGCGAAGCAAGATGTGCCGGATCTGTGCATGCCAAGGATAAGATAGCCAGCCACAAGGCCTCCAAGAACGACGTGTTTACTGATCAACTTTCTGTCGCGCACTCTAAGGGCTCAGCAATCGTCTGCCAACTCAGAGGATGCGGAACAACCCTGTTACGAAGGACATTGGCGGTCTATTAGCTCATGGCAGAAGAGTGTTTCGTTATCTACACAGAGTGGGTAATAGGGCACTCTGAACGCGGTTCCGAACCTCCTAAAAGTGTGTCACCAATGAAGTCTATTCTCGCTCAAGCAAGACGTTTTGTATCTCCGCGCCAGGATGTGACTCCAAAAATTAGTATCATCATTATGTCATACAATATGGCGCGAGAGGTGCCGCGGACAGTCATGTCATTCATGCCGCCGTATCAGATTGAGGTTTCGCCAGAAGACGTTGAGATTATCGTCATGGACAACGGCTCTCCGCGCCCCATTCCGGAAACTGTGCATCAATCTTGGCCAGACAATGTTCGGTATAAATTTGTCGAAAAGGCTCATCCATCCCCGGCGCGTGCATTGAACGAAGGGGTGGGTATGTCAACGGCCCCGCTCGTCTGCCCGGTTATCGACGGGGCGCGGATGGCCAGTCCCGGTCTTCTTACGTGGGGACTCAAGGCGGCCAGTCGTGACACCAGAGCGTTTGCATCAACCGCAGGTTTTCATCT
>JALUYN010000456.1 GCA_027012915.1 Cellvibrionaceae bacterium | reverse complement strand
GACGAGTGGCAACAAGAAGCTGAACAACTTGCGGAATCTATGGGTGTTTCCATTATCGGCCGGAGTCGTAAACAGAAGCGGGTCATCGGCCAGGACTTTGTTGAAGAAACGCTGTCGGTTCACGGACAGCCCTACCACTACCAACAAGTTGAAGCGAGCTTCACCCAACCAAATGCGCGAATCTGTGAAAAAATGTTGGAATGGGCACTGGACTCTGTAGACAATACACCGAGAGATTTGCTGGAGCTCTATTGCGGTAACGGCAACTTTACCATTCCGCTATCAAAGCGCTTCAACCGCGTGGTAGCCACCGAGATTTCCAAAGCATCCGTCAAATCGGCGCACTACAATCTGGAGAAAAATGGCATCGACAATGTGGAAGTGGTGCGTATGTCCAGCGAAGAGTTTTCCGAAGCCATGGACAAGGTACGCTCATTCAGACGTCTGCGAGACATGGATCTAGACAGCTACGATTTTTCCAGCGTTTTGGTGGATCCACCCCGTGCTGGCTTGGACGATCACACGGTACAAATCGTGTCGCGCTTCGATCAGATTATTTACATTTCCTGTAACCCAGAAACCCTAAAGCGAAATCTGGAAACACTCAACAAAACACATCGAATCGTCCAGTCAGCATTGTTTGATCAGTTTCCCTACACCCACCATATGGAGATGGGCGTAGTACTAGAGAAGTGTTGATCCAACACCGAAGCCTACAGAGATGTCTACCCCGTTATTTGACTTGAGCCGGGCTATGGTAACCCTTGTAGGCACGGCCTGGCCCCGTAACATACACCAGTTCATTGCCCAGCCCGTAGCGCTTTAAAATACCATGTTCGGCTCGACGATATTCGCCGCCCGATATGCATTCAGCTGCCGGTACTTTCTGGGCAGAATTGAAGTGCTCTTTTAGTGCTTTGCGATGGTTCTTGCTACAACGCACGTTCATATAATCCCGCGAAGCCTCGTCGTAGAGCATGGCCTGCAATTCACCATAACGCTGCTCGCTAATTTCTTTATTTTGCAGTCTCTGGAATAATTGCATACGCTTCTTATTTGACATCACCTCGCTCTGTAAATCAGACAACAACAGTGAGACATGCTTGCCAGACTTATTAAAAGTTTCGATATCTTTTAATACTTGATCGCCTTCCGGTTGATTGAGAGGCAATACAATCAATACGCTGTTGCTGGAATTTAGCGGGACATCTTTAGCCTGATAAAACAAACCCGTCTCAAAAAACGGAGCGTGTACAGCGCGCTCATCGATAGTGCCATTGCGTAACTTCTCATAGTGCTCCGGGAAGAATTCACTGTAATAGCGCGGCAATACCTCGTTCATCAGTTGTGTATTGAGAATCACATCACTGCCATGCATCTGATAGAGCCAGTTCGATTCAATTCTGAGTTTTTTATCCATGTCGTAAATAACAAACATGGGCGAAACCATGGCGTAACCATCCGATATCCAGAAGCTGAAATCACGCCCCTGATACATCTCAAAATCCATGCTGAACATCTTCTTCATACGGCCAAGCAACATAGCCTCTCTAGCGGGAATATGGCCATCGGGCATATAGGGCGACAGCCGATACGAATCGATGAGAGGCAGTTTGAATTGCTTACCTTGAATCTCTGTCAGCCAATCGGTTCGTTGCGCAGCATTCAGTTTTTGCAAGGGTGTAAATTGATCGGGCTGATCTGGGTCGCGCAGCAGAATCTGCTCCATAAGAATAATCTGTCGACCATTTTCAGAAAGAACGGCTCCCAGGGGCACGTGATTGGTGGG
>JALUYN010000455.1 GCA_027012915.1 Cellvibrionaceae bacterium | reverse complement strand
GCGCAGGCGGAATCCACCCGGCCCGGATCAGTCCCGAAGTCCCGTAGGTTACCGCCAACCGTGGATCCCGGGTTGCCGCTGCGCTCCGCCCGGGATGAAGGTGGAAAAGCCGTACCGGGCTTATGCGTCTTAACCAATCAGGGGCCGGTTAATTAGTGCGTTGACCGGCACAAAAGTACATGACCCAATCATGTCCTGCCACCGTGACATGGATTTTACTTCTTTTTTTGCTTAGCCTCAGGACGGGCGTTGACCAGAGTCAGACTACCGTCGAGGTCGGCATAGCCGGTAAACCCGAAGGATAGCTGCAAGCCTGCGAACCAGCGCAACTGCGGGTTCTTGATGTCGTATTTCTCACTGGGCTTCAACAGCACGGTCTTGGGCAGTTTCTTGGTTTCGGCCAGATAACGGAAATGGCTGGCCAGCTCTTCCTGTGACAGCAGCGCGCCATCCAGCATGAATTGTCCGTCCTTATAGGTTTCAATGACCATACTGTAATGTTTGGGCATTACCGCTTCGACGGTCTTGCCCGTGTGGATATACGGGTTGCAGGCAGTCAGACCCAATACTCCGGCTAGCACAGCCGTAAGGAGCATCAGGGAACGGAGTTTTGGAAAGGGGACTTTCATGTACTTGACCTCGGAATATTGGATATCAGGCGCGCGGAAGGGTTACGCCGGTCTGCCCCTGATACTTGCCGCCACGATCCCGATAACTGACCGAACAGATTTCATCGGATTCGAGGAACAACATCTGGGCAATGCCCTCATTGGCATAGATTTTCGCAGGTAACGGTGTGGTGTTGGAGAATTCCAGGGTCACATGCCCCTCCCACTCCGGCTCAAGCGGCGTGACATTGACGATAATGCCGCAACGCGCATAGGTGCTTTTGCCCAGGCATATCGTCAGAACCTTGCGGGGAATCCGGAAAAACTCGATGGTGCGGGCCAAGGCAAAGGAATTGGGCGGGATAATACAGACTTCGGACTGCACATTGACAAAGCTGCGCTCGTCGAAGGCTTTGGGGTCGACAATGGTGGAATTGATATTGGTGAATACTTTGAATTCATTGGCACAGCGCACGTCATACCCATAACTTGAAGTGCCATAAGAAATAATCTTGTTGCCAGCGCACTGCTTGATCTGCCCGGACTCAAAAGGCTCGATCATGCCATGTTCCTCAGCTTGCCGGCGAATCCAGCGATCAGACTTAATACTCATAGCTGCCCCGACACATCATTCAATCCTCACGCACGACGATTTTGGGAAAAGCAATGTGCTTGTTACGCGCCTGCAAAGCCAAATGAGCTGCCAGGCGTCGGGCAATCTCACGGTAGCGGGTGGCGAGATCAGAATCCGGTTCGGCTGCTACGGTTGGCTTGCCCTGATCGGTCTGTTCACGAATCCGAATATCCAGGGGTAGCGACCCGAGTAAGGGCACATCGTAGTCCTGAGCCATACTTTGTCCTCCTCCCGACCCAAAGATAGCCTCTTCATGCCCACAACTGGAACAGATATGTGTGGCCATATTCTCAACAATTCCCAACACTGGAACCTTAACCTTGGTAAACATCTGCAAAGCCCTGCGTGCATCGAGCAAGGCAATCTCCTGGGGTGTGGTAACGATGAGAGCCCCGGCAACTGGAACCTGCTGGGCCAGGGTAAGCTGAATATCACCCGTCCCCGGTGGCAAGTCGATGATCAAAAAATCGAGTTCGTACCAGTAGGTATCGTGTAGAAGCTGCTGCAACATCTGAGTAACCATGGGCCCACGCCAAATGGCTGGGGTA
>JALUYN010000454.1 GCA_027012915.1 Cellvibrionaceae bacterium | reverse complement strand
TCCACCTTCGTCAAACCAGTGCGCACCGGGTGTTGGCCGGTAATAAAGGCTGAACGTCCGGCTGTACAGCTCTGCTCACCGTAGTAGTCGGTGAACATCACGCCTTCTTTTGCCAGACGGTCAATATTCGGTGTTTGATAACCCATAACGCCGTGACTGTAGGCACTGATATTGCTGATACCGATATCATCGCCCCAGATCACCAGAATATTGGGTCGCTCTGCGGCCTGAACCGCCAGTGACGCCAACGCGGTCAGGGTTCCGGCAAGCCAACGCAGCCGGGATTTAAGAGTTGCTGTCATCCTTATCCTCTTTCTTATCGCTTTAAAGGAGCGAGGATTCTAGCAACCGCAGACCTCGCACTCTTGACCTTTTACGATATTGAACGAGCGAAAACTCATATCCATACCGTCAAACAAGCATAGTCGGTTGCTGCAGGGCTCGCCGACTTCCGCAATTATTTTCAGCGCCTCGGTAGCTTGCAGGCTGCCGATCACCCCCACTACCGGAGAAAACACCCCCGACTGAGAACAGCTCAACTGCTCGCCACTGATCATATGACTGAAACAGGCATAGCAAGCGCTGTCGGGTTTCATATCCAGAGTTATCAGCTGTCCCTCAAAGCGAATGGCGGAACCTGAAACCAATGGCACCTTGGCTTCAAAGCACAGGCGATTCAGCAGATTGCGAGTATCCAGATTATCACTGCAATCAAGCACGACCTGCACATCCTCGAGCAAATGGGCATCGTCCTCAGAGTAATAGCGAGCGTGAGTTTCCACTTGGCACTTGGGATTAATCTGTTCAGCGGAATCCCGGGCCGAAGCTACTTTGGCTTGATCGAGATTACCGTGCGTGTGGAGAATCTGGCGATGCAAATTGCTCAGTTCCACCGTATCACCGTCCACCAGAATCAATCGGCCCACCCCGGCGGAAGCCAGATAGGGAATCGCAGCGCACCCCAGCCCACCCGCTCCCACGACCAACACAGAAGCATTGAGAATGGCCAACTGCTTCTCTTCTGTCATCGCGTTTAACAACAGGTGGCGACTGTACTGCAGCATTTGTTCATCGGTTAACTGGGACATAACACACTTCTTATTACGACTGGGGATTGCCCCGACAACATACTGAGTTGCCCCCACAAATCAAGATGAATCGGTGCCATACCCCTTTGTAGGCATGGAAATGCCAATGGGGATAGCCGCGAAAACTGCTTGATGCAAATCAAACTCTCTCTCCCCCCAGGGCCTAACGTAGGCACCCATAAGAGCTATCAAAAAATTGAAACCTTTGATTTCACATAAGAGGAAGAGACTATGAAAAAACCACTCGCTCTGGCTATCGCAGCAACTTTGGGAGCCGGCTTTATGGCGCCAACCCTGGCGGCCGACGAAGCGGCATCGCTGAAAGATGCTATTAAGGGTAGCAACGTAGATCTGAACTTTCGGATGCGTTACGAAGACGTGGAGCAGGATAATGCCCTGGACGATGCCAGCGCCTTGACTTTAAAAAGCCGAGTAACCGTTACCACTAAACCCTACAAGAACTTCCAAGCACAACTGGAAGTTGACAATACCACTGAACTGGCCGACGAGAACCACTTCGACACTCAAAACGACATGGGCGATCATTCCACCATCGCCGACCCTGAAGGCACTGAGGTCAACCAGGCCTGGATCGCCTATACCGGGTTCAAAGACACAACCATCAAGCACGGTCGCCAGCGCGTCAATCTGGACAACCAACGTTTCATAGGCGGTGTAGCATGGCGTCAAAATGAACAGACTTACGA
>JALUYN010000453.1 GCA_027012915.1 Cellvibrionaceae bacterium | reverse complement strand
GCCTCAAATCGCGCCACTCGTTGTTGCTCGTCGCTCGTTTAGAACCACTAAACTCGCTTCTCGCGCCTAGATTGGCGCGATTTGAGACGCAACAGAAGCATCAGAATTAGTGTTAACAGGCCCTAGCATCCTAAACCTTACAGTTACTGCAAGGTCAAGACTCAATAGCGCACTCCTGTTCCACCGAGGCCGCAATATCCGCCTGGGTTTTTGTGAAGATACTGCTGATGGTAATCTTCCGCGTAATAGAACTCGGAAGCGTGAATAATCTCAGTGGTAATGTCGTCCATTCCCTGCTCATTCAGTCGCTGCTGAAAGTGCACCCTGCTCTCTTTTGCCCGCTGGTGCTGCTCATCGCTGCAGGTATAAATACCTGAACGATACTGCGTCCCGCGATCATTTCCCTGGCGCATACCCTGAGTAGGGTTGTGGGACTCCCAGAACACCTTCAACAACTCGTCGTAAGAAATCCGCTTCGGATCAAACACCACCAAAACCACCTCGTTATGGCCTGTAAGACCAGAACACACTTCTTCATACGTAGGATTGGGCGTGTAGCCGGCGCTGTAGCCTACCGCGGTACTGATCACGCCCGGCTGCTGCCAGAAGCGTCGCTCAGCCCCCCAAAAACAACCCAGGCCAAAGATCGCCAGCTCTGCATTGTCGCCAAACGGCGGTATCAGGGGAGCATCCAGAACCGCGTGCCGTGGCGCCACTAACATAGGTTGATCACGGCCAGGCAATGTATCTTCGGCGCGAGGCATTTCATACTTCTTGGTTAAGAACGACATGGGCTAGATCTCCCGACTATATCCATAACAGCAAGCCGCACATTCCCTGGGCCAGCTTTCCTATAGCACCAATAATACCGGCAAAATAGGCTACACTTTAAGTGTGTGTAGAGTGAAATGAGGTACCAATCATGCCTACCATGACTTTCAGGTTCACCACTGAATGCGAGCTGACACTGGACGGTAGTTCCTACGAGGAAGCTTATCTCAAGTTTAAAGAACTGTATCAGGATCACAGCCCAATCGTCGGTACGCCAACCCTTAAAGTATTCCCTCCGGAAAGCAGTACAATTTACTTTGAAGTTGATGAACAAAATACGTTCAGCCAAATGGATGGTATCAAAGGAGATTTTCAGCAGGACATCATCGCCAACCTGCCGCCCAACTGGATTGAACGTATCGAATCTCACGGTGCAGTGAAGCACTGACTATTTTGCAATAAGGACCGCAACATCGATGAATGTGTGTTTTAACTCTCTGGAGCTGACTGTACCCCCAGCCGTAGCAGACAAAATTCTGGCTAAAGGCTTCGAGAACTGCGACTACGACGACTGGGGTTTCTCTCCCCAAGGCTTCAGCTTTGAACCCTTTCTAAGCGCCGAAGACAAAAACGACGATCAAACCAAGAGCGCTCTTGGCTCGGTTTGGACTAACTGGATCAACCGTGAAAATGCCGCCGAATCAGAGGAGCACGCGTTGGTTATCGAATTTGAGAGTGAGAATGTTCCCCCAATATCGGTCGTGAATGGCTTAATAGAGTGGATGAAGCGGGAACGTCTGGTGTTTGATCTCAATTACCGCTACCGCCTGGAAAACGAGAACTGGCACGGCGCTCTGCAGGCCAACAGCTGAGAGAATCTCGAAGCCACAAAAGTGCAATCACAGTCAGACACACTGTTGTCCGATTTCGAAAACACAACTTAATCGGCTTTCCCTTTCAGGATGCGGCTGTAGATGCCACTATAGACGCCCATTAACCATTCCCAATCACCACGGAGCCCACTTTGTGATCATCAGAGTCATTCTGCTGGCCTTGGCCATTTTCTTTCTGTTGAATTTCATCAGCTTTCTAAAACGCCTGCCACCCGAACAGCGCAAGAAGGCACTGATAAAATACGGTGGCTACGGAATTCTGGGCGTCGTTATTATTCTCGCTGTGACCGGCAGGCTCCACTGGATCGGAGCAGTGATCGCGGGGCTCATTCCTTTCCTCAGCAAGATAGGCGCACTGCTAGTGCGCACCATGCCATTCTTGCGCTGGCTGCAGCAAGTTCGACTCAACCCTTCGTTGATTACCACGGCGTTTTTGAAGATCGCAGTAGATAGCAAAACCGGGCGCTGGGAGGGTCAGGTGATTCAGGGAGAGCACGCGGGCAAAAACCTGGATGAACTGAGCCAGCAACAGTTGATTGAGCTCAGCCACCAGTACCAGAATCAAGATCCCGACTCAGCACGACTGCTCAACGCTTATATGCGCTACCGCTTTCAGCAGGGATCACAGCAACAAAATCAACAACAGGCGGACACCGGCAGTGAAAAACTAACACGCAAAGAGGCGCTGGATATTCTCGGATTGGGAGAGGAAGCTACCGAGAAAGACATTATTGCCGCCCACCGCAGCCTAATGCAGAAAGTACATCCGGATCGCGGCGGCAGTGACTATCTGGCGGCAAAGATCAACCAGGCAAAAGATCATTTGTTAAAGGCCTGATCACCATTTCTGCTCAATACATGAATATAGCGCCCCAGCGACAGCCAAGGCTCCTCTCGGGATAATCGCAACTCCAGCTGCAGCTGGGTCTCAGGCTGCTGATCGCGCAATTCAGGATCGAGAATATAGTCGTGAAAACAGCGAATACCACTGCGGCACAACTCCGAGAAAGACCGCTGCTGTAGCCAACCATAGACTTTCTGTGGATCTCTTGGGTAGGTGGGCGTCAAGCTGCCGCGGTAGCCACGGTAGTCATCGTCAACCACTTTCTGAAAATTAGCGCGCAGCAGATTTTTGAGAATAGTGCCGTTTACGTTATAAAAGGTCAGAGATAGGTAACCGCCCGGCCGCACCAGCTGCTGCAGTGCGTCCATCAAACTCGCCGGGCTGGATACCCACTCCAGCACCGCGTGGCAAAGTACCAGATCAAAGGGCACAGAATTATCATGGACAAATTCCTGAATCGAGCCATGATAAAAGCTCACGCGCTCTGCAACACCCAACTCTTCTGCGTTATCTCTGGCCAGCTGCAACATATTTTCCGAAAGATCACACAACACCAACTCGTGCCCTGCCGCGGCTAAACTCATCGAAAATTGGCCCTGACCACCACCAGCGTCGAGAATTCTCAGTGGTTTCTTCAAAGGCTGGAAATAGAGCTCGGGAATATGCTGCTGTAGATCACGATGCAATACCTCTAGACGAATATCTCCTTTCAAACGATCATAGACATTGCGTTTAAAGCGATGAGCCAGGTCATCAAAATTACGATCAGCGGGCCAGCTCATTGCCGGAAATTCCTCAAGTTAAGCTTACTCAAGGTGCCATTATTTCAAGTTCAGCTTCAAAACACGAGACAGTCGCCAGTGACTGGCTGGTGTATATCATCGAAAGCAGTGACCAACGTCTCTATACCGGCATCACCAATAATCTGAGCAAACGCTGGAGAGCCCATTGTACGGGCAAGAATGGCGCAAAATTCTTCCGTGGACGCAAGCCTAGGATAATCCGATACGTAGAAACCGGTCACGATCGCTCGAGCGCCAGCAAGCGTGAAGCCGCCATTAAGGCGCTAACTAGACACGGCAAATTGTCGTTGATCGCAAACCTAGGTTCGGTGGATTACCACAAAGAATACGGACTCGATACTGGGGACTAAATACCAGGATAAGAAGCAATGGATTTCAGATGACCGAGTCACCCACATTCAGAACTTTTATCGGTATCCCGCTCCCCGAAGGGGTTCAAGACGAATTGGATTTTTGGCTGGAAGCTCGAGAGCAAACCAGCCCGAACTCGGCTTCTGGGCCTCGGCAGATCCCTTCCGCCAATCGGCACGTAACCCTGCACTTTCTGGGCAACCTGTCCAATAGAGAAAGGACACGGCTCTGCCAAAACCTAAGCCAAGTATTGAAGAATACAACGGCATTTGAGCTGATTCTGGATAAGTTGGAATATTTCCCGGACGCCAAATCGCCTATAGTGGCCGCAACATGTGAAACCACCCCGGCATTGGATCAGCTATGGATCTTATGTGCCGAAGCACTGCAGCAGTCGCATCTGCAGCACCTGATTTCAACGCGAAAGTTTCGCCCCCACATCACCCTGATTCGCAACAGACGCTGCCAGCAAGAACTCGAATACACAGAGAGAAACGATAAACCGGGGCTGCCAGCCATCACCTTCCCTGTAGAACAGGTAAGTCTATACGACAGCCAGATCAACCACCTTGGCAGCAGTTATCGCGCGATCCACACTGTCACTCTGAATCAGTGACGAATTAGCCAGCACTGATGGATACGTTTATTACGCTGAAAATCCGGATCCAGAGTTTTAGAGCTGATATTCTCAATTTGGTATTCGTCTAGTGCTTCGTCGTCCAACTTAAAGCTACGCAGATTGTTGGAAAACACCAGAGTGCCTCCAGGTAGCAGCAAGTCCATACAACGTTTTACCATGGCAACGTGATCGCGCTGCACGTCCAGCACGCCTTCCATTCGTTTGGAGTTCGAAAAGCTCGGAGGGTCCAACATAATTACATCAAAGCCCTGACGACATTCGTTGAGCCACGTCAGGCAATCGGCCTGCACCAGCTCGTGCTTGTGGCTGCTGATGTTGTTGGCCTGAAAGTTTTTCTCTGCCCAGCGCAGATACGTTTTCGACATATCGACACTGACACTGCTGTTGGCACCTCCCAGTGCAGCATGAACCGTCGCAGTTGCCGTATAACAAAACAGATTGAGAAAACGTTTCCCCTGAGCCATTTCGCCGATCATACGTCGCACCGGGCGATGATCCAGGAACAGTCCCGTATCCAGATACTCCCAGAGATTAACCATCACAGTGGCATCGCCTTCTTTAACCGCGATCAAAGGATAGCGCTGCTCCGACTGACGCTCGTACTGATCCCGGCCACGGTTGCGACGTCGCTGCTTAAAACTGACGTGTTCGGAATCCACATTCAACGCCGCGGGTACCGCCGCTTCAATCTCTTCGAAACGCTGACTGGCCTTCTTCTCATCCACACTCTTTGGTGCCGCGTACTCCTGCACATGAACATAGCCACCGTTATCCGGGTCGCCATAGATGTCGACTGCGGCTGAGTACTCAGGCATGTCAGCATCGTACAGGCGGTAACATTGAATGCCATCACGCTTGACCCATTTCGCCAACTGCTTGCGATTCTTTTTCAGGCGATTAGCGAGCATTTGCGCGCCGGGGCTCAGTTCTGGTTCTGTAGGTACTTCCGGCGGCGGCGCATTTACAAATTGCGTTTCATTGACATCAATCAGCAGCAGTTCACTGGGCAAGGCGCCATTAAATAACTTGTACTTTTTGCGCGCGCGCAGCCCCATGTGTTTGCCCAGCTCGGGATTCCCGGTAAACACCGCCGCTTGCCAGCCAACTAACTCTTCACGACATTTGTCACCGAGCAGACGATAGAGACCTTTCAACTCCTCTACCTCACCCAAACGCTCACCGTAAGGTGGATTGGTGATCATTAAACCCGTTTTTAATTGCTTATGGGTGGGTTTAACGAAGGCTCTCAGAGGCTTACAGGTCACCCGCACCAGATCGTCAAATCCCGACTGGGTGATATTCGACTGTGCTGCAGCAATTACTCGCGGGTCCTGATCGTAACCGCGAATTTCCGGTATATCTTTTTTCAGTCCGTCGCGATAGCGCTGCAGGGCCTCTTCGCGCAGTTCAAGCCAGATATCGTTGCGGTGATTGAGCCATCGTTCGAAACCAAATTCAGGACGATCTACTCCCGGAGCGCAATCGGTGGCCATCATGGCCGCCTCTACCAAGATCGTGCCCGAGCCACACATCGGATCGATCAAAGCACCTCCATTTTCGGCAATTTCCGGCCAACCACTGCGAATCAACAAGGCGGCTGCAAGATTCTCTTTCAAGGGCGCAGCCCCCTGTCGCGTGCGATAGCCACGGCGATGCAGACTGTCGCCACTGAGATCGATGCTCAATACCACCTTGCCACGGCTAAGGCGCGCATTGACCCGCAGATCGGGGTGTTTTTTGGAAACGCTAGGGCGCTGGCCGCTGAAGTCCCGCAGGCAATCAACGATCGCGTCCTTCACTCGAACAGCGCCAAATTGGGTATTGCGTATGGCTCCGCTGGTGCCGGTAAAGTCCACCAGCAATGTGCCATCAGGGCTCAAGTGCTCTTGCCATTCAATCTGTCGCGCTGCTTCATAGAGGGCATCGGCAGTAGGCGCTTCAAAACTACCCAGAGGCAGAAACACCTTATTGGCCAGCCGTGACCACAAACAGGCCCGATAGGCTCCGCGCTGATCAGTAGTAAAGTAGGCCCCCGCGACGGTTTCGCGCACATCGCCAAAGCCCAGCTGTTCCAGCTCTATTTTCAGCAAGCCTTCCATGCCCTTTGGGCAGGTGGCAAAGAATTGAGTTTGCTTCACGGAAACCTCGTATATTCGATCATCGATAGTCCAACCCATTTATACCGTGTTTATATAAACAGGCTGTCTTATATTCTTAATAATTCGTTCACAAAGCACCAGCTTGTTTGGTCTACTGATCTTCCGCACCGAACTCCACCCGAGTTTATTGCAAGGCGTCCAATCTAGGTATCACCAAGATATAGTGGACTGCCCCGGGAATAACAAAGATAACCCACAAGGTCGTACAGACCCATTTTCTCTAACAAACCAATAGAAGGATGCTCTGGATCTCTCCAAACCTGATGTACATACTCCGGTGCTGCTGACAGGCCGCGCCCAACCTACATACGAAAACCCAAGAGGTGCTCTAACTGATGAAACGGCAAAAACGCAATCAAATAGAACGAGCTTTCAGTAAAGGTTATCAAGCAGGTATCGAAGGTCGTTCAAGGAACCTTTGCCCACACGAAAACGCCAACGTGCGACAGAATTGGATTAACGGCTGGAGAGAAGGCCGGGAAGACCACTGGAATGGCTTCAATCGCGCTGCACAAGCCCAGAAAATCACCAATCTATAGTCGACATTTCATCCAGAACACAAGCCAATGCCGGTGACCCGCCGGCTCAGGGGGCAAAAAGCCCCCTTTTTATTGCCCGCTTATTACTCAGTATCAGTCGCCGGGCTTGTCTGTAAGCCAGTCAAACGCGCTGAATCGCTCTTGCGGACTCTGCAATCAGTGCTGGCCCCCGATAGATAAAGCCGCTGTATACCTGAACCAGACTTGCGCCAGCCTCAATTTTTTCCAGGGCGTCATCGCCATTAACAATGCCGCCAACACCTATAATCGGCAGTTTGCCCTTCAGCGACTCCGACAGCAGTCGAATCATTTCAGTAGACTTATCACGCGCCGGCGCACCACTTAAACCTCCAGCTTCATCCGCCAGAGGGTGACCGGCGACCTCCTCTCGGGAGATTGTGGTATTGGTGGCGATAACCCCGTCCAAGCCAGACTCCAGCAGAATGCTGGAAAACTCAGCGGCCGCTTCGGCATCCATATCGGGAGCAATCTTGACTACCACCGGAACATAGCGCCCGCTTTGCTGGTGCAACTGTTCTTGCTTGGCCTTGATGGTACCCAGCAGTTTCTTCAGGCTGTCACCAAATTGCAGATCACGAAGGCCCGGTGTATTTGGCGACGAAACATTCACGGTAATGTAGTCTGCATAGGGATACACCGCATCCATGCACACAGCATAATCGTCGTCTGCCTTTTCAACAGGCGTGTCAAAATTCTTACCTATGTTAATTCCCAGAACACCGTCAAAACTGCGCTTTTTCACCTGTTCAACTAAATGCGTAACGCCTTTATTGTTAAAGCCCATGCGATTAATCACTGCCTGGTGCTCTGGGAGTCGAAAAATGCGCGGTTTGGGATTACCCGGTTGTGGACGCGGTGTAATGGTGCCGATTTCAACGAACCCAAAACCTAGCTCGCCCAGAGCGTTAAAATAATCGCCATTCTTGTCCAGTCCAGCTGCCAAACCCACAGGGTTGGGGAATTTGATGCCCATCACTTCCACCGGATTGGCGGGAATTTTCTCCACAAACGGCGAAATCAGACCCAGGCGATGGGCCGCGCCCATCATATCCAGCGACAACTCATGAGAGGTTTCTGCATCCAGACAAAACAGGGCTTTGCGTATCAGGTTATACATGGGGCTGGCCTTTCGATTTATACAAGGGGCGAGGGAAAAATAATGGCGCGAAGGATACTGGAATGCGCCCGATTAGTCGAATGGCTAACCGACAAAAGCGAGGTCAGCGGCCATCAGCCAACCCGCTCGATTTTCTGAAACTTGTTATCCGCAGAGAAATGAATAAGAAAGCGGCCTTCAATACCGCTGTGGGTAACAAAAGGCTGGAGTATTCGGGCGGGGAAACGCACCCGCCGCCCATCGCGAGCGTAGGCCAGCACGTCCCGCACGGCCCCCGCATACAGTCGCTGATACTCCTCCGCGGAAATCAGCAGATCGACTTGAATTACAGACATACAAACATTGGAAGAACAACTTGTTAACCGTCAATCGTACAGGCTATGGAGCCGTCCTCCAAGGTTTGACAATGCTGACTCGCCTGCGCCAGATCCAACAGCTCGCGCAGGGCAACGGAGAACATGGCGTAATCGGTTCCTGGGGCCGCCTGCAGCTCAGTAATCATCTCCCGCC
Source organism: Cellvibrionaceae bacterium (assembly GCA_027012915.1). The sequence goes on along the minus strand of JALUYN010000453.1, from coordinate 1,823 downwards.
AGCGGCTCACCAACAGTTGATGCTGCTCAATCCAGAGCTCGATGACCTTATCCAAATCTGTTTCACCTCCTGATAAGCGCAGAATCGATACCGCCAGGGTGCGCATTTGAGACTCCACGTCATCCATAAATGCCTCGCGCGCCATGGCCTGCCAGAAGCTCTCCACATTGACGTCGGCAATCTGCTTGGCAAACCAATGCAGGCCCAACTTATCGGCTAACAAGAAGTAGACACGGGCTACCACCAACGGATCGGATCCAGATTCATTGGCCGCATCTACAATACTCAGACCTGAGTAGAGAATACGCGGCAGCGCTGCTGGTGCGGCTAGGGATTTGGGAATGCCCTTTTCCACCAGCTCGTTGTAGCTGCTCTCCCACTCCTCTCGCGGTGCACCACTCATCACTTCAGGCATTTTTGCCACTACGCTCTGGACTTGCTTGGCGTAGTTGGAAACCTCCAACTGCGGCGACAGATGTCCACGGCGATTGCGCAGCAGCCAGCGAGTGGCTCGGCGCATACGATGCATATACTGGGACTGAATGGCGTACTGCAAGCTGGAATCCACCTTATAGTCCAATGCCTCAATGGCGGTAAAGGTAGCATGCAGATCGTAAATATCACGCGCCGACACGTAGGCCTTGGCCAGATCAATCATGCCCGAACCGGTGGATTCCATCAGGCGGTGGGCAAAGTTGATGCCCATGTGATTGACCATATCGTTGGCCACCTGAGTGGCAACAATTTCCTTACGCAAACGGTGATCGGAAATTTGTGCTGCATATTTTATGCGCAATACCGGAGGAAAGACCTCCTCCACCGATTTGGCAACGTATTCGTCGTCAGTGAGAGATTCGTCCGCCAAGCCGGCCTTCAACATCACCTTCGCGTAGGAGATCAACACGGACAGTTCTGGTCGGCTCAAGGACTTGCCACGCTGCAAGCGATCCAACAGATCTTCGTCTGAAGGAATAAACTCCAATTCCCTATCGAGACGACCGGTCTCTTCCATGTAATTAATCAAGCGCCGATACTCACCAGCGCGAGACAATGCCTGGCTTTCCGCCAAAGAAATCGCCTGAGTCTGCTTGTAATTGTTGTCCAACACCAGCTCAGCCACCGTATCGGTCATCTCTGCCAAGAGCGTGTTTCGCTGTTTCTCGGTCATATCGCCGTCGCCGATAATGCCGTCCAGCAGAATCTTGATATTGACTTCATGGTCCGAGCAATCCACGCCTGCAGCGTTGTCGATAAAGTCTGTATTACAAGCCCCACCGTTAAGGCAGAACTCGATGCGTCCAAGTTGTGTAGCCCCGAGATTCCCACCTTCGCCAAACACCCTGCAGCGCAGTTCTTCGCCGTTGATACGCAAATTGTCATTGGCCTTGTCGCCAACATCGGCGTGAGTTTCTGTTTTGGCTTTGATATAGGTACCGATACCACCATTCCAAATCAGATCCACCGGAGCCTTCAACAGCGAGTTAATCAACTCATTGGGCGTCAGGCGATCTTCTTTGATATCAAAACGCTGCTGCATTTGCTTGGAGATAGGAATCGCTTTCGCCGCACGGGAGAACACACCGCCGCCTTTGGAGATCAACTCTTCGTTGTAATCCGCCCAACTCACGCCCGGCGTATTGAACATGCGTTGACGCTCAACAAAACTAGCGGCGGCATCGGGATTGGGGTCGATAAAGATATGCAGGTGGTTGAAGGCAGCAGTCAGACAGATGTGCTCCGACATCAACATGCCATTGCCAAATACATCACCGGCCATATCACCGATGCCGATAACGGTGAAATCCTCGGATTGAACATTCAGG
>JALUYN010000452.1 GCA_027012915.1 Cellvibrionaceae bacterium | reverse complement strand
CGTCTCAAATCGCGCCAATCTAGGCGCGAGAAGCGAGTTTAGTGGTTCTAAACGAGCGACGAGCAACAACGAGTGGCGCGATTTGAGGCGCAACCCGAAGGGCTGGGCCTATTTTAGCCCCCAGCTGCGTTGGAATTCGCTTATTTAGAATGACTAAATGGCGCTCATTCCGCCTGACTGGGAACAAAAATAGTCTCCAGCAGAAGTATCAGAATTAGTGTTAACAGGCCCTAGTGCCTTCGCTGGTGATGTGGGTATCAAAACTCTCAGATAATTGCGGGCGCTCTTTTGAGTGAGGGCCCACACACCCTGTGAGTGTAGCCAATGCAGTTGCTGCTATTAGTGCGGGTAGAGCCATGGAATCTCCTGGGTTGACGAATTAGGGCACCAGATGGGCGCCCATTAGAAATTAAAGCTCAACGCTTGCTGCGTTCTTCCATGTGTTCCTGAATACGTTGATATCGATCCAGAGGCATGCCGTTTGGGGCGAGTTCCAACTCTTCCACAAGAGAGTTGTCTTTGGTGACTATCCTGACGTTGTAGCCGTTGTCTGTCGCGCTGATTTTGCCAACTTTCAGATTGTCGTTGCCTTGCATGATCAAGCGGGCTTCGGTCAGGGTGCGGATCTGTTCTTTGTCGTAGCTGCGCTCAAACATTTCTTTGCGGTCAAACTTGCCGCCGCCAAATCCGCCCTTAAAGTCACTATGATGTTTCATCATATGGCCGCGTTGGGAGCCGTCGCAGTCGCGATCTCCATGGCCTGCCACGGCAACGGTGCCTCCCAAGACCAGAGTGGCGGTGGTGGCTATCAGCAGTTTCTTCATTCGAGTGGTTTTCATAGCAATAGTCCTTGCGTTGTTGAAGTGTGGGACTATTCAATCACGGGGCTGTCGTAGAAGTTTGCCGTGACGTTGGCAGTGTGTATCAATGTGTCCGAGGAGCGCTGGCTAACAGTTACATTTTGTTACAGGCCCGGCGCCTTGCGGTTTGTATAATAGGGAAAACGTTCAGGAACACTGCGGGCGATGAATCAAAAGCACATATTGGTGGTAGATGACAATCAGGAGATCCGTGATCTCTTGGGAGAATATCTGCAACAGCACAACTATAGGGTCTCTCTGGCAGAAGACGGAGTGCGCATGCGTGCGCTGATGGCCTGCGACAGCTTCGATTTGATCGTGTTGGACCTGATGATGCCGGGTGAAGATGGTTTGAGTCTGTGCCGTTTTGTGCGAGAAAGCGACGGTCCTCCCGTGATTATGTTGACGGCCATGAACGAGGACGCCGATTGTGTGGTGGGGTTGGAGATGGGCGCCGACGACTACGTCACCAAGCCCTTTGTTCCTCGCGTATTGCTGGCGCGTATAAAAGCCGTGCTGCGCAGAACCCCCTATGATCAAAAACCTGAAGGGGGTGTTCCGGGGCAGGCGGTGAAAGAGTCACAGGTCAAAGTCTTTAGTAACTGGCGTTTGGAAACTTTCCAGCGACAGCTGGTAAGAGACGACGGTTTGGTGGTGCCGCTCAGCAACGCAGAATTCACGCTGCTCGAGGTGCTTTTGGATAATCCGCAGCGAGTGTTAAGTCGCGATCAGCTGCTCATTATGACCAAAGGGCGCGAGGCAGAGCCCTTTGACCGGAGTGTCGACAATCAAGTCAGCCGTCTGCGTAAGAAAATCGAGCGCGATCCCCATGATCCCAAATTGATTAAGACCGTTTGGGGTGGCGGTTACATGCTGTCTTGCGATGTGCAGGCGGAGTAGCAGTTGATGCAGAAATTTTTTGGACGTCTCTGGCCTAGTACT
>JALUYN010000451.1 GCA_027012915.1 Cellvibrionaceae bacterium | reverse complement strand
ATTTCCTCGACTATGGGTCCTGGCCTGACTATCGATCAGAGCGGTCTCGCTATTTGATCCTTTGATCGGTGGTTACTTTGTAGTCTGGGCGGAAGCCAAGGCTGTCAAAGACCGCAGGCCCCCGAAGCACTTTCGGTCTGACTGGAAGTGCTGCAAGGGTTAAAGCAACGCCTGCGCAGACGGTGTGAAGACGTTCTCTCTGAACCCAAACACCGTTAGGAGCCCCGCGAGGGGTATATGTGGGTTTGCCGGGAAGACCCGGCGAAATCGAGGAGAAATCCAGTGGCAATTAGACTCGAAGACAAGAAAGCGATCGTCGCTGAAGTCAACGAGACTGCCGGTGGTGCTCTGTCTGTGGTTATGGCTGACTACCGTGGTGTTACCTCTGGTGACATGACGGCGCTTCGTGCCAAGGCTCGTGCCGAAAACGTGCGTCTGAAGGTTGTTCGTAACAACCTGGCGAAGATCGCGATTCGCGGTACCGAGTTCGAGTGCATCGACGAAGCCCTGGTCGGCCCGACCATTCTGGCATTCTCTATGGAAGATCCGGGCGCGGCAGCGCGTCTGTTGAAGGATTTTGCGAAAGAGAAAGAGGCGTTCGAGATTAAGGCACTGGCCGTCGGCGGAGAGCTGATGGGTGCAGACCAGATCGACCGTCTTGCCAAGCTGCCAACACGTCACGAAGCGCTGACAATGCTGGCCGCAGTAACACAGGCACCGATCACCAAGCTGGCACGGACACTGAACGAAGTTCCTTCGAAAGTGACTCGTGCTGTAGCGGCAGTTCGCGACCAGAAGCAAGAAGCTGCTTGATTCTGTTGAACACCATTTTTTATATTTTTGGGAGAAAGTCATGGCTCTGTCTAACGAAGACATTTTGAACGCAATCGCTGAAATGAGCGTAATGGACGTAGTTGCGCTGGTTGAAGCAATGGAAGAAAAATTCGGTGTTTCTGCCGCTGCAGCCGTTGCTGCTGCGCCGGCAGCTGCTGGTGGTGGCGAAGCCGCTGCTGAAGAGCAGACCGAGTTTGACGTTGTACTTACCGGTCCTGGTGAGAAGAAAGTAAACGTAATCAAGGCCGTTCGTGAACTGACTGGCCTGGGTCTGAAAGAAGCCAAGGAAATGGTCGACAGCGCTCCTTCCGTTATCAAGGAAGCAGCTAGCAAAGACGACGCTGAAGAAGCCAAGAAGAAGCTTGAGGAAGCAGGCGCTTCTGTTGAGCTCAAGTAAGAGTCGGCTGTTGATCGAAACCGTGCGATAAGCATGGACAGGCTGGTGGCTTTGGGCCACCGGCCTTTTTCTGTTGTATATGCTATAGAGTCTGGTGAGCAATTGCAGGTTGATGTCAGATCTATAACCTACAGCCAGAGTCTTGTTCAAGACGGCGCGATAAGCCGAGCAATTCGGCCCCGAAGCAGAACATTGGTTGCTTCTTGATACCAGGTATCAGGTCTAAAGCTGGGGAATGCAGATGACTTACTCCTACACTGAGAAAAAGCGGATTCGCAAAGATTTTAGTAAATTGCCTTCCGTGATGGACGTCCCCTATTTGCTGTCTATTCAGCTGGATTCGTTCCGGGACTTCCTCCAAATGGAAGCCGCTCCTGAAGACCGCCGGGAAACCGGTCTTCACGCAGCATTCAAATCCGTATTCCCGATTGTCAGTTACTCTGGCAATGCCGCGCTCGAATACGTGAGCTATCGTATTGGCGAGCCGGTTTTTGATGTCAAGGAATGCCAGCTTAGGGGCGTAACCTATGCAGCGCCGCTGCGGGTGAAGGTCCGCCTTATCATTTACGATAA
>JALUYN010000450.1 GCA_027012915.1 Cellvibrionaceae bacterium | reverse complement strand
GTAGATGGCCAACATGGCCAGCACAAAATTGCGCGTGGCGCTCTGCATAAACTCCTGCTCGTCCGACATATCGCCATCGATTTTCAGAGTCAGACCAGGGTGCTGTTGTGACCACTCGGGCAAATGATTTTCCATGATGTCGGCGACAATTTCGGCGGGCACGCTGGTGTTGTCATGAACTTCGGCGGTGACATTGATCGAGCGGCGCCTGTCGGTGCGATCAATGGTGCTGTAGCCCGGCACAAAGCGAATGCTGGCAACGGCTTCCAGAGGTACTTCACGCTGGTCGCTGGTGCGAATGCGCATATCGCCTAGCTGTTCTATCTGGGTGCGCTCTTCTCTGGAGTAGCGCACCATCACTTTTACATCTTCCTTGCCGCGGGGAATGCGCTGCACTTCTTCGCCGTAAAAACCCTGACGGGTCTGACGCGCGATATCCAGCAAGCCAATACCCAGTGTCTCGGCGTGGGGTTTGACGTCCAGTTCGATTTCGGTGCGTGAGGCTGTGAGACTGCTGCGGACATCGTGGACACCGGTGTAGTTTTGCAGCGTACCCATTAGCTTCTGCGTTACCCGCTCTAATTCTGCAGCGTCGTTGTTGCTCAGCGTCAGCATCAGGCTGATATCTTCGCTGATGTCGTTGATGGTACTGTTGAAAGTAATCTTCTCGGCGTCCGGGATGTCGCCAATCATGGCTTTCCATTGCTCGGCGATGGCTTCGGCGGACAGTGGGCGATCCTCGTCGTCCACCAGTGCGATATTGCCATGCACTGTGTTATCGATGGCCCAGGCCTGAGTATGTTCCACCACTGGCTTGCCATACTGATCTTCAAGCCGCTGCTTGATGGCCCAGGCGGGGTCTTCAATACGTGCAATCAGGGTTTCGATTTCACCAAAGGCGATTCCCTCGGGCATTTCTATTTCCAGCTGCACAAAATCAGACGGCACTTGAGGCATGAATGTGCGCTGCATCCAGCCGCCGGCAAAAAGTGCAACGGCCAGGCCAAAGGCCAGAAAAAAAGCGGCGATGGTAACGCCTTTGTGGTGCAGCATGCGTTCCAGATTGGGTATGTAGATGTTGTTGGCAAAGGTTTCCAGCTTGTGGGCCAATTGTTCTCTCAAACGCTCCAGTCGACCCAGCAGGGGGTGAGCCTCGGATGGCCGTTCCGGTTTCAGGTGAGACAGGTGCGAGGGCAGTATTAACAGAGATTCCACCAGTGAAAAGAACAGCGCCAGAATGACTACAACGGGAATGGCGTAGGTCATATCGCCCATGGTACCGGGTACCATCAGCAGCGGCACAAAAAAGATCATGGTGCTGAGTACGGCAAACAGTACCGGCTTGGCCACCTGTTTGGCACCACCTGCGGCCGAGGCACCGCCCTGTAAGCCGTGTTGTTGCGCGGTGTAGATGCTCTCACCGACGATGATGGCATCGTCCACGACAATGCCGAGCACCATCAGAAACGCAAACAGCGATATCATATTGATGCTGACGCCAGCGAGAGGCAGCATCGACAGTGCTCCCAGAAACGCCACGCCAATACCGACGCTAACCCAGGCCGCCAGTGCCGGACGCAAAAACAGCATCAGTACAATAAACACCAGAATTAAGCCGCTGATGGAGTTCTTCAGCAGCAGGTTCATACGCCCTTTAAACAGTACCGACCAGTCTTGCCACACCTCGGCTTTAACGCCCGGGGGCAGGGTTGGGCCAATGCGCTCCAGGTAGTCTCTGATGATGGCCGCCGATTTCAGTACGTCCGGCTGTTGAGAACTGGTGACTCGCAAGAACACCGCAGGCTGA
>JALUYN010000449.1 GCA_027012915.1 Cellvibrionaceae bacterium | reverse complement strand
GGCTAATGCTTGGCGACAAGCCGTTCGGCATATGGGGGCCAAACAGCGAACACGCATACGGCCACGTAGGTTTGGTAAACAAGTTCAGCTGGGCCGACCCGCAGCGGCAACTGTCCGCATCTATCTTGACCTCGGGTATCCCGGTGGTAGCACACCACATCCCGCCTTTGATGCAGTTGATCGCCACCATTGGCAAAAAAGTTCCAGCGGTAGAAGAAGAAATACACCACTTTAATCTGAAAGCGGTCTGACTGGCCGCTGCGCATAATTAAAACAAGAGACTGTATTGCGAACCTGGAAATTTCTGGTATCGCAACCCAAAAATAACCAAAGGACGAACAATGAAACTGGAAACCATTGCCCTGCACGCCGGCTACGAAGGCGATCCAACCACCAACGCTGCGACTACACCTATCTATCAAACCACCTCCTACACGTTTGATAACACACAGCACGGTGCAGATCTGTTTAACCTGGCGGTGCCCGGCAATATCTACACTCGCATCATGAACCCTACCACTGCAGTCCTCGAAGAGCGTATTGCTGCAATGGAAGGCGGTGTAGGCGCGTTGGCACTGGCGTCCGGAATGGCAGCCATTACTTACGCAATCCAGGCAATCTGTGAAGTGGGCACCAATATTGTCAGCACCAGTCAGCTGTACGGTGGCACCTACAACCTGTTCGCGCACACCTTTCCCCGTCAGGGTATTGAAGTGCGCATGTGCGCTGCCGATGATTTCGACGCATTCGAAAATGCCATCGATGAAAACACTCGCGCCATCTTCTGTGAATCCATCGGTAATCCGGCAGGCAATATTGTCGACATCAAGCGCCTGGCAGAAATCGGTAAAAAACACGGTGTGCCCGTCATCGTCGATAACACCGTAGCAACTCCCTGTCTGTTGCGTCCGTTTGAACTGGGTGCCGATATCGTAGTTCACTCATTGACCAAGTACATCGGCGGCCACGGTACCAGTATTGGCGGCGCCATTGTAGATTCCGGCAAATTCGACTGGGCAGGCAACAAAGAGCGTTTTGCCATGCTCAATGAGCCCGACCCCTCCTATCACGGTGTGGTTTACACTGAAGCCTTGGGTGAAGCTGCCTATATCGGTCGCTGCCGCGTAGTGCCGCTGCGCAACACCGGTGCTGCTATCTCGCCAATGAACGCCTTCCAGATTATGCAGGGCATGGAAACTCTGAGCTTGCGTATGGAGCGTCACTGCGAAAACGCACAGAAAGTCGCCGAATACCTGGCCAATCACGATCAGGTTGAATGGGTGAACTATGCGGGACTCAGCGACAGCCCATACAATGGTCTGGCCAATGAATACATGGACGGCAAAGCATCCGGTATTCTGAGCTTTGGCATTCAGGGCGGAGCTGAAGCCGGTGCCAAGTTTATTGACGCACTGCAGATGATTCTGCGTTTGGTAAATATTGGCGACGCCAAATCTCTGGCCTGCCACCCTGCCAGCACCACTCACCGTCAGCTTAACCCTGAAGAACTGAAGTCTGCAGGCGTTGGTGAAGAGATGGTACGCTTGTCGATTGGTATCGAGCATATCGACGACATCATTGCCGATATCGAACAGGCTCTGGCTGCTGCGAAATAAAAGCTCCAGCCTTCCGTGTTTAAGCTAACCGCTTCAGGGCCTGTCGACACCTCAGACATCATTACCCTGCAGCTGTGGCAATATACACTGGGCTAGGGCCTGTTAACACTAATTCTGATGCTTCTGTTGCGTCTCAAATCGCGCCAATCTAGGCGCGAGAAGTGAGTTTAGTGGTTCTAAACGAGCGACGAGCA
>JALUYN010000448.1 GCA_027012915.1 Cellvibrionaceae bacterium | reverse complement strand
AATGGCTGCCGCTGGAGAGCAAGCAGAGGAGGCACGACGCGCTGCAATGGAAGCGCACAAGGGACAATATTTGCTGTTGGTCGATGGTTCGGTTCCGATGGGGAATCCCGGTTACTCAACGATCAGTGGAATGAGTAATGTTGATATGTTGCGTGAATCGGCCAAAGAGGCTGCGGGTATTATTGCCATTGGTACCTGCGCATCTTTTGGCGGGATCCCCAAAGCTAACCCAAATCCGACGGGCGCTGTTGCAGTCAGCGACATCATTACTGATAAACCAATCGTCAATATTTCAGGATGCCCACCACTGCCTATCGCGATAACAGCAGTGTTGGTTCACTACCTCACATTTAAGCGTTTTCCTGACCTTGATGCACTGCAACGACCACTCGCCTTTTTTGGTGAAACCATTCACGACCGATGTTACCGGCGTCCGTTTTTTGAACAACGTAAATTTGCAAAATCGTTTGATGATGAGGGGGCAAAAAATGGGTGGTGTTTGTTCGAACTTGGTTGTAAAGGGCCCGAAACCTTTAACGCATGTGCAACGGTTAAATGGAATCAAGGCACGAGTTTTCCTATCGAATCTGGCCATCCGTGTCTTGGTTGCTCTGAGCCCGATTTCTGGGATAAAAGCAGCTTTTACCAAGCCTTGGGTCCATGGGAGTGGTACAAATCCAAACCCGGCAAAGGTGCACAGAAGCATGCTGGGAAAAACTCATAAGATAATAGGCAAGGCTCATGGAAAATACAGCAAGTAACAACCGGTTAGTCGTCGATCCTATCACTCGAATTGAAGGGCATCTTCGAATAGAAGCTGAAATGGATGGGAATACCATCAAACAGGCGTTCTCATCAGGCACGTCTGTTCGGGGAATTGAACTGATTTTACAAGGCAGAGATCCGCGTGACGCTTGGGCTTTTGCGCAACGTATCTGTGGCGTCTGCACGCTGGTGCATGGTATGGCATCGGTGCGTGCTGTCGAAGATGCAATTAGAAAAGCTTGGCGGTCAAACGCAAAATTAGGGGTTGCCATTGGAAAGCCCTCCATGACATCTATGCCAAAAGGACCGATGCAACATGGTAAAAAAGGGCACCGACAGTCACGTACTTCAATAGGCGTACTGAGTGAAGCAGAAATGGCTATCCCTCAAAATGCACAACTGATAAGAAACATCATGATTGCAACCCAATATGTGCATGATCACGTGATGCATTTTTATCACTTGCATGCCCTAGATTGGGTTGACGTTGTTTCTGCACTAGATGCAGATCCAACGAGAACCGCTGCGCTCGCCGGTCAATTGAGTGATTATCCTCGTTCATCGCCGGGATATTTCAAAGATATGAAGCAAAAAGTCAAAACGCTGGTTGAGTCTGGGCAGCTAGGGATATTCAGTAACGCGTATTGGGGGCATCCTGGCTATAAACTGCCACCTGAAGTTAACTTGATGGCATTAGCACATTATTTAGATGCGCTAACGTGGCAGCGTGAAGTTGTAAAAGTTCACACCATATTTGGAGGGAAAAACCCTCATCCTAATTTTGTCGTTGGCGGCGTGCCTTCACCGATTAATCTCAATGCGTCAACGGGTATTAACACGAGTCGATTAGTGCAACTACAAGATGCTATCACGCAAATGAAGAGCTTTGTCGATCAGGTGTATTACCCCGATATTGTGGCGATTGCGGGTTATTACAAAGAGTGGGGGACACGAGGGGAAGGGCTGGGTAACTTTCTTACCTATGGAGACTTACCTATGACATCAATGGATGACCCTGATTCTTTCTTGTTTCCACGAGGTGCAATACT
>JALUYN010000447.1 GCA_027012915.1 Cellvibrionaceae bacterium | reverse complement strand
CTGCAGATTGAATGGAATCTCCCGGAACTGGCCAACTACTCCAGCGACAGTATCAAGACCAAGCTGGAACAACTGATCGATTCCGAAGAAGGCGACAGGGCACACAAAGACGGAGCCGGCCACGCAGGTCTGGCCGGAGCTGCGCAGACGTTCTCGGCGCAGTATTGGGCGCCTTACATTGCCCACGCCACAATGGAACCGATGAACTGCACCGTGAAGCTCACTGAACAATCCTGCGAAGTTTGGGTAGGTTGTCAGGCGCCGGCTGCGGCTCAAGCCACAGTAGCTACCATCGTCGGATTGGATCGCGATCAGGTGACTCTGAACTCAACCTTTTTGGGCGGCGGTTTTGGCCGTCGCACCAACCTGGACTATATCGAGCAGGCGGCACACATCGTCAAGGCCAGCGGCGGCATCCCCATTCAGCTGGTGTGGAGTCGTGAAGACGACATGAAGCACGATTACTACCGTCCGGCTTCTCTGGCGCGTTTCGAGGCATCTGTCGACGATCAGGGCAATCTGGATACCTTCTCAGTAAAGCGGGCAGGTCCCAATATGATGCCCTACTCCATGGAAGAGTTCCTACCCACCGTGGCACCACAATTTATGGAAGGCCTGGGTCGCTGGGCCGGCAGAAAGACTCATGGCCTGTTCGAATCCATGGTAGTGGATCCCAGCAGCGTCGAGGGATTGTTTGAAGACTACGACGTCCCCAACAAAGAAGCGCGACATATCACCTTTGATCCCGGCCTCACCACCGGCGCGTGGCGTTCCGTTGGTCACTCGTTCAGCGGCTTTTTCAAAGAGAGCTTTATCGATGAGATTGCCCACGGCACCCAGCAGGATCCAGTAGAGTTCCGCCTCAACAACAGCCGCGGCGATGAGCGCTTTAGCCGCACATTGAAGCTGGCCACCGAAAAAGCCAACTGGGGATCACCCAAGTTTGCTGGTGCCAGCCAGGGCGTAGCTGTGCACAGCTCGTTTTTCTCGGTGGCAGCGCAGGTTGCGGAAGTGAGCATTGTAAATGGTGAGATCAAAGTCCATCGCATTGTCTGTGCCATCGACTGTGGCACAGCAGTGAACCCAGACATTGTCAAAACTCAGATGGAGAGCTGTATTAACTTCGGCCTAAGCACCGCGCTTTACAGCGAGATCACCCTGGTTGACGGTGCGGTACAGCAGACTAATTTCCACGACTTCCCCATGCTGCGCATGACCGAGGCGCCGGAAATCGAGGTCTACATTGTGCCTTCGCAAGAACCACCCACCGGGGTCGGGGAACCGGGACTGCCGCCAGTTGCCGCAGCGGTCGCCAATGCCATTTTTGCAGCTACCGGCCAGCGCCTGAGATCACTGCCACTAAAACTGGGTTAAATCTCAAGCGACCCAACCAAGGGGGCCCGCCCTATTTAGAGCCCCCCCTTTTTTATTGGCCAAACTCAGGTTGTCTGGGTAATTCCTTGATCAATGAAATTCTCGATCTCGGAAGACTCAAAGCCCAGACCTTTCAATATCTCGACAGAATCTTCGCCCAACTGCGGAGCCGCTTTCACACCTCCAGCGAATTTCTGACCGAAGCGCACCGGCGGGCGAACGTGGCGTACATCTCCCGCTCCAGGCTGCGGTACCGAGCACAATACTTCATTGGCCAACACCTGGTCATTTTCCAGTACCTGCTCTGGCGTATTAACCGGAGCTGCGGGCACATCCGCCTCAACCAAACGCTGCATTATCTGATCGGTCGACAGCGACGCCACACATGTCTCACATTCATCTCGCAGTGCTTGCCAATGGGTGAAGCGCGCCGCAGGATTGGCAAAGCGCTCATCATCGACCAGGCTTTCACACCCCACGGCACGACACCAACCCTGAAATTCCGTATCGGAAAGCATCACCACAGCCAATGTGCCATCAGCGGTGCGCCAGGGCTTGTAGATTACGCTCAAGTCCGGTTGCAACTCGCAAGGCTCCACAAAAATCCTGTCCCCCATCACCTCGGCAAAAGCAAAGGCGAGGGAAGTGTCCAACAGCGAGGTATCCAGAGCCTGCCCTTTACCAGTTCGCTCTTTAACCAGAAGTGCTGAGGTCAGCGCCTGCGACAGATAGAGACCCGCGACCTTGTCGCAAATCAGTTGTCGCACCAGGCTCGGTTCATTGGCACTGCCTTGAGTTGCCGCAATACCGGAGGCCGCCTGTATCAGCGGGTCGTACACACGGCGCCCCGCGTAGGGACCGCGATCACCAAAACCGGTTAGCGCCGCACAGATCAATCCGGGGTATTTCTGCAACAGCGTATCACTGTCGAGACCCAACTTGGCGGCGGCATCGGGACGCAAGTTGTGAACAAAGGCATCGGCATCTTGCAACAGACGCTCCAGAAGCTCGCGCCCCTGATCCGACTTAAGATCCAGAACCAGAGACTTTTTGTTGCGGTTGTATACGCAGAAATAGTGACTGATACCGCCGTGCATAGCGCCAATAAAGCGGCACAGATCACCTACGCCCGGAGGCTCCAGCTTAATTACTTCAGCGCCCTGATCTGCCAAAATCTGAGTGGACATGGGGCCGGCCACCATTGACGAAGCATCGACAATTTTTAGGCCGGCAAGGGGCCCTTCGGACATGGTTTCCACAGCATCTCTCCCTGTTATTTATTGTTATTTTTCGAGGGAGCCGCGGACACAGCAGCCAGTCAGTCGCCGCTTAAACTGTCGTAGAACTCCCGCCACATATCTTTGCCAATGGTGTCGAACTCAGACATAGAACTAATCACTGCGCGCCGCAGTTCGCCATCAATCATCTGATCCGGCAACAATGGATCCATGTTCAACATGCGCACAGTTTCACTGCCAATAAACAGAGTTTCCACCAGTGCCTTGTTGAAGTTTTTCTTGGGCAACTGTGCTTTGGCCCGAGCAATCAGTCGCTCCTGTTTTTGATATTGCTTGTTGATCGCTTTGCAATCCCACAGTGATTGCAACTCAGTTTCACAGGCGGCATCCCCCTGAGACACCACAAACGAGCTCTGTATGGCATCCAGCCCCAGTTGTCGCAGATCCTCAACCAACTGTTCCAGGCCACCCACCAGGTTGTTAGGACGTACCCACAGTCCTGGTCGCCAACGTTGCAATCCGCGCAGATTCAGCACTCGCAACTGGTGCCGCCACAGGGTGCTTCCCGCGCTGGCAAGGTTCTCTGTCAACAGCGCACACCAATCGCCCTGCCAGGCTACTCGCCGCTGCTCCAACTCCCGCCAGCTATCAATCTCTCTTTGAACCAGGGCCCCCTGCTTGCTAATGCGATAGTGCCCACGACGGGGATTATCGAGCAGTCCCTCAGAAACCAGGCGGCTCAACGCCACCCGCATCCGGTTCGCGGTGATGCCGAACACCTCGCCGGCACGAAGCAGCGTCCGACTTTCGGCAGCCTCTCCGGGATTATTCCCCAGCACAATCAGGATAAATCGTCTGGGAGTGAACCAGTCCTGAGCATTACTCATAACTATCAACCATAACCAAATATTACTTATAGTGAAATCAATACGTCAATATACGTAATCAGCCAATAAACTGGACATCCAGCATCAACAACACCGCAACCACCAACATAAACTGGGCAGTCTGAGCCAGCTGATCATTGAGTTCGGCACCGCTGCGAACGAGAAAATTTCGGCACAACCAGATTGCCCAGGGCACAATCAAAAGGCTGAACCACGCCGCGCCATAGCCCATCACCGCGAATACCAGTGCGCTGATTGCTGCCAGACCAACCATTGTGAGATACAACCCGCGACTGGCACCCATGCCAAGAAAAAAAACTATCGTACGCTTACCGGCTTTGCGATCACTGCTGTCGTCGCGCACGTTATTGGTCAGCATAATGGCCGCGGCGAGCAACCCCATAGCGCAAGCCGGCAGCCAGAGCAGGACCAGCAACTCCTGACATTGCGCATAGTAGCCCCCCATCACCGCTACCGGTCCGAATACAAGAAATACTACCAGTTCGCCCAGAGCGTTGTAGGCCAAGGGAAAAGGACCACTGGTATAGGTCAACACGCCGAACACACACAACAACCCGAGCCAAAACAACAGCGCGCTGCTCAGCGCCATAACCGCCAGACCGGCAGACACTCCCAATACCAGCGACACAATAAACCCGAGTTTGACCTGCTCGGGCTTCAGTAACCCCTGCTGAGTTACACGCACCGGGCCCAGCCTGTGATCGTCGTCGACACCGGAGCGATGATCAAAATAGTCATTAGCGAGGTTCACCGAGATCTGCAACAAGAGCGCACAGGACAGACACAACAATGCCAGCAACCACGAGAACCCTGGAACACTTGCCTGCAGGGTTTCTCCCTGACTATGATTGAGCGCCTGCCATGCCAGAAACTGGCTGAGTAGCATCGGGGCCACAGATATCAATAGCGTGCGTGGCCGCACTGCCAATAACCACAATTTCAATTGGAATTGTTTTTTCAACGAAAGAACCTTAATGAGCGCACAACTGCTAAACACCGTTTTATTGCCGATATCTCTGGGTTTGATGATGCTGGCGCTTGGATTATCCCTGCAAGTCAAACACTTTGCCAATGTAATTCAGCACCCCAAAGCCATTGCTCTGGGACTGTTAATGCAATTGTTTTTACTGCCTGCAACGGCCTGGCTGGTGATTGCTGGCCTGTCTGTTCCCGCAGAGCTTGCAGCCGGCTTGATTTTGATTGCACTGGCCCCTGGAGGCGCCACCTCTAATGCCATCAGCTTTCTGAGTCGCGGAGACACGGCGCTGTCCATCTCACTGACCGCAGTTACCTCACTGATTACGCCTTTTAGCATTCCGCTGTTACTGAGCCTTCAGTACCAATGGCTCGGCCTTGAAACCACGGCTTTCGATTTGCCGGTATTGCCGACCATGTTCAAGCTGATAGTGGTAACCCTGCTGCCGGTTCTGATTGGTATGACATTGCGCCATCTGTTTGAACGCACTGTTAGTGCCATTCAAGCGCCGGTACAACGGCTTGTAGGAATCTTGTTTATTGCCCTGGTGATCGCCATGGCCTGGGTTAACAGAGCCCAGCTTCCCGACATCATTTCCATCAGTACTGCAGCGATTCTATGCCTGTGTTGTTTGGCCATGCTGTTTAGCAACCGCCTGGCAACGGCAGTAGGCCTACACAGCGATCAGCAAATCACTCTAACCATCGAAGTCGGCATTCAAAATGCCGGTACTGCAATGATGGTGGCGGCAACGCTTATGCAGCAACCCGCACTGGCCATGATCGCACTCTACTACGGGATCGCCATGAACGGCCCAGCTCTGGCCATCATTGGTTGGCGACAGCTTAGAACCGATGCATCCCCCAGTTACGCCGAAACATAGCCCCTCTGCACGCCAGGCCGTCTTTCTTACTCGTCACTACCGCCATACCCATTCCCGTCATTACCGCCATTCCCGCGTAAGCGGGAATCCCCGCACTTTCTCTTCACCCATAAAAATCCTCGCACAGACAGGAATACCCCTGAGCCACCGACGAAGCAATGGCATGTTTCTCATCGCTCCCAAAAAACTGACACATTAAGGGTTGCATTTTAGAACCCGATTAAAATATGATCTTTTGAGTTCCATTTTAGAACCATTAAAATATTCCCTATTCTGAGGCAATCACAATGACTGAAGGTACTGGCGCAAAGAGCACGGCTTGCAACCTATGTTTCGTAAACTGCGGTATCAAAGTAGAGCTGGGCGGCGATGACGGCCGTCAATTCGTAAAAATCAAAGGCGATCCCGAGCACCCTACGTCACAGGGCTACATCTGTAATAAAGCGGCTCGCTTGAACTACTATCAAAATGCGCCAGATCGGCTGACCAGCCCCATGCGCCGCAAGGCTGATGGCAGCTACGAAGCTATCGATTGGGATACCGCCATTCGCGAAATCGCCGACAAGCTGGCTACCGTGAAGAGCACCTATGGCGGCGAGAAGATTTTCTACTACGGCGGGGGCGGCCAGGGTAACCACCTGGTGGGCGCATCTGCTGTGGGCTTCAAAGGAGCTCTGGGGATCAAGTACTCCGGCAGCGCCCTGTCTCAGGAAAAGACCGGGTTTTCCTGGGTATACAGCCGCATGATCGGTGGTTTGATCCACCCTGAACTGCATCACGCCCAGGTGGCAATGCTGGTGGGTAAAAACCCGTTCCTCAGCAACGGCATGGACCAGGCGCGCAGCTTCCTGCGCGACATCAAGAAAGACCCGAACCGAAAATTAATTGTCGTAGACCCCCGGGTCAGTGAGTCCACAGATTATGCAGATATTCACCTGGCCGTTACCGCAGGACGCGATGCCTGGTTAATGGCCGCCATCGTCGGCCACATTGTGCAAAGCGAGCTGCTGCCAATGGACTGGCTGCAAACCCACGCCAACGGTTATGACGAAATCATCGAATACTTCAAAACCGTTCCGGTGGAAGAGTACGCCCGTTTCTCCGGTGTCGATCCTGAGTTGGCCAAAGAGGCTGCTGAAGTTATTGGCAACGCCGAAACCTTCGCGCTGGAAGAAGATATCGGCGCGCAAATGGCCCCCCACTCAACACTCACCAGCTACCTCAATTTCCTGACGATGCTTATCACCGGTAACTACGGCAGACCAGGCACCATGGGTATGATCACGCAGCTGGGACAGTTTCTGCCCACTCACCTGGGTAAAGTTGATGACGACAACCGCGAAGTCGACCTGCCGCGCCTGCCTGTCACTGGCTTTCCCATTATCAGCGGTCTCTACCCTGGCGCGCTGCTGGCAGAAGAAATCCTCAATGATCACCCGGATCGTCCACGCGCCCTGATTGTCGAGAGCTCAAACCCCGTACACTCCCTGCCGGAAACGCCCAAGTTGCGCAAAGCCATTCGCTCATTGGACTTCAGCCTCGCGGTGGATGTTGTTATGACCGATACGGCGCGCGAGTGCGACTATGTGCTGCCCGTTGCCACTCAATATGAAAAGTGGGAAGCCACATTTTTCCCAAGAAACTTTCCTGCGAACATTTTCCATATGCGCAAGCCGCTGCTGGCGCCGCTCCATGACCTGCCCACTGAGCACGAAATCCACTCGCGCATTATTGAAGCCATGGGACTGTTCGAAGAAGGCGAATTGGATGATCTGAAGCAGGCTGCCAGCGAAGGCTTTGACACCTTTCAAGGGGCTTTCTTCCAGGCCTTCGGCAGCAATCCGAAAGTGGGTCAGATGATCTCCCATGTACTCTATCGAACTCTCGGAGAGCACCTGCCCGAAGGGCAATCTGAAACTGCAGTAATGTGGGGCTTGAGCCAAATCTACGTAATGAAGCACCCTCAAGAAGCAGCCCGCGCAGGCTTCAAAGGCCCCGACGCCGGAACTCAGTTGTTCAATGCTCTGCGCACTTCCCCCAGCGGCGCAATTATCGGGATATCGTCCTATGACGAAGCCTTCTCTCGCATACCTCACCCAGACAACAAATTGCAGCTGGTAATTCGAGAGTTGATGGATGAGATGGATGTCCTGAGGGAATTGAAACCACTGCTCGAACCCAGCGAGGAGTTTCCGTTTGCACTCACCGCCGGCGCGCGACGCTCATACACAGCCAACTGCATTATGCGCGATCCGCAGTGGCCAAAAGGCAAACACATAACGGCCTTAACCATTCACCCCTCCGACGCCGAAGCTCTCAACCTCGAAGATGGCGCCATGGTAAAACTGGAAACTGAAGTGGGTAGTGCACTGGTCGATCTGGGGTACGATGAGCGTATGCAGCCGGGCACATTGTCGATTCCCAACGGCCAAGGTATGACCTTTGTTGACGCCGAAGGTGAAGAACATGTGATGGGCGTATTTGCCAACGAACTTACGAGTGCCAAGTATCGCGATCCCTTCGCTGGAACCCCGTTTCATAAGCACGTACCCGCACGCGTACTTCCCGCATAGACTGGAACAATCACTACGAGGAACAGGCTCAGGTCTGTTCTAAGTTCTAAGTTTTGTATTTGAAATTTTGGAAAAAAAGCTGGGCAGCGTTACGGAAGGATATTTGGGGAATTACCTTTTATGAAACACTCAGTGGAAGACACTTTTTGTTTCACTGCCCAGTATAAGAGGAGAGCAAAAATAAAAACTAGCTAATTAAGAGTTCGCAACTAACTTCTATCTCGACTTAAGCAGCAGACAAATCGTCAACGGCAATCAAGCCCAGCAAAGTTAACGCAGCGGTGTAAGTCAATGCGACAACGGACATCAGATTTCTCCTTTGGTTAAGTGTTGATGCATAGATTAGAGATTTGAATCCTAAGTTGGCTCAACCTATGTAAAGATCTGTGTAAGATTGTCGCGCTAGGTAAACACTCTCCGATGCTTCCTTCTACAAACACTCAACCGCACGCAATAAATTCACCGCAAAAAACAAAACCGGCCGAACCGCAATCCACCCTGCACATGGGGTAAATCACCGTTCGACCGGTAAGGAAAACTACTTCTGATTTTTCAGCAGGCTTGGCAGTTGTCTTTGTTACTCAGATCTTGATAGACCGCCAACCCAAGTACTGAAACATACAGCGTTGCGATAATAGCCATGATATTTCTCCGTTGATTGGGTTACTCGAAGCCTATATTAATGATCTCAATCCAAAGATGGCTCAACCTGTGTAAAGATCTGTGGAAGTTTGTAGCCTTAGCGTTAAACCAAGCTCCTACAGAGATTTTCGATATTTATTGGGCCTCGGCAAAGTTATTCCACTCGCCCATACCATGGGTCGGAGTTTAAGAATCATAACTAAGGCCTGTCGACCGCAAGAGTTAACAGAGGTTCCTTAAACTATCGGAATCAACTTAGCGGAGACTGACCTCCGCCTCGCGATCCAGCCATAGTGACAGGGAAGTACCCAAACCTTTTGTAAGTTGTTCCAACAGTGGCTTGCGCGGCGCGTAACTGACAATGTCTTCTTCACCGACAATCTCTCGGGCCACGTAACCCGCGCTGCCCAAAGCATCGATCAGTCCCAATTCCAGAGCCTGCTCACCATTCCAGATCAATCCTGAGAACAGTTGCGCATCCTCGGCATCAATGCGATCTCCGCGACTCTCAACCACCACCTGCTTGAACTGTTGATGCACCCCCGAAAGAACGCCACTCCAGAACTCCTGCTCATCGGCACGGGCATCGAGAAACGGATCGAGGAAATTCTTGTGATCACCACTGGTGTAGGTGCGGCGTTCCACTCCCAGCTTGTCAATCAGATCCACAAAGCCAAAACCGGAGGCCGTCACACCGATGGAACCAACGAGACTGGCGCGATTGGCGTAAATTTGGTCCGCTGCCGCAGCGATATAGTAACCACCCGACGCGCCCACATCGCTGATCACCGCATAGACCGTTTTCTCCGGGTGCAGCGCCTTGAGACGTTTGATCTCATCGTAGATATATCCAGCCTGAACAGGACTGCCCCCAGGACTGTTAATCGCCAGCACAATGGCTTTGGCCTGCTCCGCCTTGAACGCGTCGCGCAGCGGGCCGACCACCTGATTGGCACTTACTTCACCACCGTCTTTGATAACCCCCTTAATAGGCACCAGTGCCGTGTGGGGTTTCTCAGCTGCGCCGCCTTTGACGCCATTCATAGAAGAGAAGACTCCCAAAGTCACCACTACCAGATACACCAGAAACAGCAGTTTGACAGTGGTATTCCACTTGCGAGCTTTCTGGTTTTCTTTCAGTAGGCGTTCGGTCAGTTCAGTGTGTGCATCCATGGGTGTACCTCAATCAAATTGAGGTACAAGACTACTGAATCTCGCGCAGCAATTCACGCGCAATAATCACACGCTGGATTTCGCTGGTGCCTTCATAGATAGAGGTCACACGGGCATCGCGCGCCATCCGTTCCAACGGACATTCGTTGGTATAGCCCACGCCGCCCATCAACTGCATTGCCGTATAGCACACCTGATTGGCAGTTTCGGTGGCATGCAGCTTGGCCATGGAGGCCGCTTTCGAAAAGTTCTGTCCGCTCTGCTTCTGATACGCCGCGCTCAGCAGCAGCAACCTGGAACACTCCAGCTGTGTATAGGCATCGGCCATCATCCACTGTGGTCCTTGCAAACTGGAAATACTGACACCAAATTGCTCGCGCTCGGTCGTGTAACGGGCGGCGTAATCCATCGCTGCCTGGCCGATACCCAACGCCAGCGATCCCACACCAATGCGGCCGCCGGCGAGCTCACCCACCGCGACTCGGAAGCCATCATTGAGCTTGCCCATCAACGCAGATTCCGGGATCCGACAATCTTCAAAAATTACCGGGCAGGTAGACGACGCAGTCTGCCCCATCTTGTGTTCTGGCTTGCCAATAATCAGACCCGACGTTCCCGCTTCCACCAGAAAGCAGGAGATCCCTTTACCTTTTGGCGCGTCGGAATCCGTCACCGCCCATACTACAAATACCCCGGCGTACTCGGCGCTGGTGATCCACATTTTGGTGCCATTCAGTACCCAGTGATCGCCGTCTTTTACTGCACGGGTTTTCATCGCTGAAGGATCAGACCCCGCACCCGCTTCCGACAAACAGAAACCGCCCGCAGGGTATTCGCCGGAGCAC